>JAYRLO010000099.1:0-9623 GCA_041905215.1 Aeromonadaceae bacterium | reverse complement strand
GGGGAATCCGGCCTATCCCATTGATGTGCAGGCCGTGGTGGCTGCTGCCGCCGAGCATGGCGTTGCCCTCGAAATCAATAACTCCTCCTTGTGTCACTCCCGCTCAGGCAGCCGTACCCATTGTCTGGCGATCGTCGAGGCGGCGCGGGATCTGGGGGCTACTCTGGTGCTGGGCTCCGACGCCCATGTTGCGTTTAGCCTCGGTGATTTTTCTCTGGCACAGCAGTTGATCGAACAGGCTCAATTTCCGGCGGAGCGGTTGTTGAACGGCTCGCCGCGTCAGTTGCTCGATTTTCTGGTGGCGCGAGGGCATCCGCCAATTCCCGAACTGGTATCTTGGTGACAACTCTGAGGCAGGCTTGCACGATGAAAAAAAAGTGGTTGTTCGGGGTGTTCTGGGTCTTCCTATTGTTGATGCTGACATTCGGCATTCGCCAGTTGGCCAACTACCAACAACAATCCCATCTGACCCAGATGAAGGTTGCTCCGGCCGTGCTGCAACATATGGATAGCCTGGTCGTTCCGGAAACCCCACAGCACCAGGCCGATGACTGGCGGGGCAAGACTGGACTCTCCAGTGCTGTCGAGACGCAATTTATGGATTTTTTGCATCTCAAGTTTGGCGAATCCAAGGATGACCCGGCTGCACTGGAGCCTGAGGATCTGGTCTACCTTGGTGCTTTTGAGCAGGATGAGGGGGCTGTTCGCTATTGGTTATTGCCAGCCGGCTATGGCGATCTGTATGGCACCGTCGTGCTGGTGGATGGTTCGACGCCGGTGTTTGGTGTGGCCTCATCACCGCCAATTGATCAGGAGGCCATTTCGGCCTCATCAGGGGACGAAGGCCAGCCAATGGAGCCAGATCTCTCGACCGATGACGAAGAAAATCCGTTGGATACTCTTCCTTAAGGCAAACTAATTCGTTGATTACTCTTCAAAAAGGTCTCTTTAGAGGCCTTTTTGCGTCTCTTATATCAATATGTTTGGTAAGGCATTTTTTATTCAAGATTATTATCACAAGCCTCCGAGAGTGAAACTGGGTAAGATGAGCGCCGTTTTTACCACTCTGGTCAAAAACTGCGCACCGCCATGTTCCACATGCGGTCAGGCAACCCCGGAATTGAACGCGACAAGCTAGTCAGCGAGGAGACATAAGGATGAAACAATTGAAATGGATGTGTGGCATGGCAGCGCTGTTGCTGGCTTCGGTAGTACAGGCCAATCAATATTGCGATTGTGACGGTGAGCAGACCAAGACCAACCTTCGAGTCGGCAGCTGTGAAATCAGCTCGTTCACCGTGCGTTACAAGGTTGATAACTTCATGGGTGAACCCACGGTCAATGGGACTTACTCCTGGGAAGCTGCCCCTGGCACGCCAGCTGACTGTCTGCCTTACGATCTGGTGGTCTGGTTGCGCATCGAGAATGCTGACAAGGGTGGCCATGGCTACATCAAGCTGGATCCGACAGTGCCAGAGGCTGGTACTGGTTTTGGCATGAACACCACGGGTTCACCAAACTGGGACAGCTTCATCTGTGGTTATGACGGGTCGAATGAGACCAATTGCCAGACGGCAGAGCAAGCCAAGGATCTCTATAAGGGTGGCGCCATCGTCGATTTCGCGTTGTCCCGCCAGTAATAGATAATCCGGACACCGAACCAAAAATCCCTCCGCAGCCTGGTGCTGTGGAGGGATTTTTTATCGGCGTCTGTACGATGGAGCTCGCGGCTTAGCGAGTCTGCTCATCCAGAGCGGCCTGCTGGGCGCTGGCGGCGTTCTGTAACACCTGTTCCAACTGTTTGGCCTTATCGAGCGCCTGAGTCTGGCTCTGCAGCAGCGTGGACTCTTTGGGGGGATCTTTCGGTGGAGACGGTTCAGTGGGTGGTGTGCAGCCGCACAGGGTGAGTAGCGCCAAGACTGACGCCAGCTTCTTGAGTCGGTGGCTCCGGATCATGATGTCGGTGCGCATGGTAGGCTCCTTGGCTTTCGCCGTCATGGGGCGGGGGATGGTTCCAGTGTGCAGCAGGCGTCAGGCCGGATCCAGCGCAATGACTCGATTGATTCCATTTTTGACCAACCAGCGCACATTGAACTCATGCAGATGGACGCCGTACTCCCGCTCATCGTCACTCTGCTTACGATAGGCCGGTCGTGGATCCTGGGCCAGAACCTCCGCGATGAAGGCGCGTAACTCCGGATAGCTATGTTGCGCCCGCTGGATGGCTGACTCCGCCTCGGGCGAGAATTCAACGGCCATCGGCGTGGGGGCATCTGGAGCAAAACCACCGCGCGCCGCCGGGTGGCTATCGGCATAAGGGACATAGGGTTTGATATCGAGGATCGGCGTGCCATCGACCAGATCGATACCGGCTAGTTCCAGCCACAGACGGGATCCCTGCTGCCGGATGCCGCGTAGTTCGACGACCGATAACCCCAGACCATTTGGACGAAACGGGCTGCGGCTGGCGAAGACGCCAACCCGCTCGTTACCGCCCAGTCGCGGTGGGCGCACCGTCGGGTGCCATCCCTGATCGGCACACTCATGGAATTGAAAGATGAGCCAGAGGTGACTGAACTGCTCGATATCGCGTAGGGTTTGCGGATCGTTGCAGGGGGGTAGCAGTTCGAGTCGGGCGCGAGCGCTGGGTACCAGACCGGGCTGGCGGGGAACGGCGAACTTCTCCTTGTACGGGGAGTGCAGTATGCCGATCGGCTGCAGGCTCAGCGTGGTTGTCATTGGTTATTTGGGCTCGGCAACCTTGAGTGCCTGGCCATAGCAGGTGATGCTGGCCTGGCAACCCGGGGTTTTTTGCAACTCGATGCATTTGGAGATCAGCAGGCCATTGCCGCCCATGTCGGCGGTGCGGATACGCGCCTCGGTCCGCGCATCACCGATGACGGGGATCGGCTGGTTTTCGTCCTCCTGGCAGGAGACTCCCTCAACGGTCCCCAGGATCTGGTAGTCGAGCGTGGCCAGTTGATCCTGCTCGACCAGGGTCACAGAGCCTGGCTTGAAATATTCGGTGAAGTTCTCTTTGTCCAGGTTGGTGTGAAAGCTGTAGCCGCTGCAGCCAGCGATCAGGGTGGTTGCCAGCAGGTAAGAAAATTTCATCACGCGTCCATAGGCTTGCTTGAAGTGGCCGCCATTATAGGCGTTTGTCATTACGCTCACCAGCCACTGTGCACGCAATGGCGACTAGGGTTGCATTCTGCGCTGCAGGCTCTGGTATCCCGGATGGGTTGCCAACAATTCGGCATGAGTGCCGCAGGCGCAGATCCGGCCGTTTTCCAGCATGGCAATGCGATCCAGTTGCTCGAGCCCACTGAGCCTGTGGGTGATCATCAACAGACTCTTTCCCTTGGCGTGGGCAAAAATCAGCGCCAGCATGGCCTGCTCGGTTGCGGGATCCAGCCCTTCGGTTGCCTCATCCAGCAGCAGGAGCGGTCCGTCGTGCAACAGGGCTCGAGCCAACCCCAAGCGACGTTGCTCGCCACCGGAGAGTGGGCGACCACCGTCTCCCAGCCACTGGGCCAGCCCCGCTTCCGGCTCGGTTACCAACCCCTGCAGTCCGACCTTGTGCAGCACCTCGAGCAGTTCTTCATCACTGGCTTGCGGTTTGGCCAGACGCAGGTTGTCGGCCAGGCTGGCCGAGAAGATGTGAACCCGCTGGCTGACGACAGCCATGCTGGCGCGCAGGCTGGTCTCATCCAGGGTGGTCAGCTCCTGCCCATCGAGCGTCAGCGTGCCTGCGTTGACATTCCACTCCCGGGTGATGAGCCCGAGTAGGGTCGATTTGCCGCACCCAGTTGGCCCAATCAAAGCCATCTTCTCACCAGCCTTGAGCTGCAGGGTGATCCCGTTTAACACCGGTGGCTGTCCGGGATATGCAAAGCAGACCTCCTGCAGGCTCAGTGTCACCGCTTGCTTGTTATCGGCTCGCGTGGTCGCGCCGTAGCGGAGTGGGATGGCATCCTGCATCACTTCGTTGAGACGTCGCGCCGAGGCCAGCGTCGTCGCCAGGTGTTGGAATGCGGCGACCAGTGGGGTTATTGCATCGAAAGCGGCCAGGGTAATGAAGATCATCAGAGCGATGAGTGGATCCGGTGCCCGGCCACCCACTCCGTCGGCACTGAACCACAACATCAACAACACCAGCAGCCCCACGCTGAAGGTCAGCAGACTCGAACTCAGGGCGCTGAGCCAGTTCATCTGCCGCTGGGCCATCACCAAGTCACTCTCGGCTTCGAGGATCCGGGCTCTGTGTTCCGGTTCGGCACCGAACAGCAACAGTTCGGCCTGATTCTCCAGATAATCCACATAGTGGACACGCAACTTGCTGCGGCTGGCGGCCAGGGCCCGTCCCGGCTGGCGCCCGAGTCGATAGAGCAGAGTCGGCAGCCCCAGACCAACGCCGAGCAGTCCGATCGTCAGGATTTCGGCCAGTGCCACATCAAACAGCTGCAGGAAGGCGAACAGTCCAATCAGCGTCAACAGTGCGGTCACCAGCGGAGTGATGAGGCGCAGATAGACATGATCCATGGCATCGATATCGGCCACCAGACGATTGAGGAGATCCCCCTGGCGGAAGCGTTGCAGGCTGGCGGCAGGTAGTGGCGACAGCCGTTCCCAGAACAGGATGCGCAGCCGGGTCAACAGGTGAAAGGTGGCATCGTGAGTAACGACCCGATCGGCCCAGCGGCTGGCGGTGCGGATGATCGACAGGAAACGGACGGCTCCCGCAGGCAGCAGGTAGTTGAAGCTCTGCCGCCCGAGCAGGGATAGCCCCGCAACGGCGGCGGCTGACAGGAACCACCCGGAGAGGGAGAGCAGGCCGATGCCCGCCACCAGGGTAAACAGGCTCAACAACAGACCCGAGCTGAGTAGCACCCAATGCTGACGGTACAGACGCAGAAAAGGCAATAGATCGCGCATGGGGGCTCCTTAGTCGTTGACGCCTGGGGCGATGGTATCGTGTGCCAGCAGGGCGTGCAGCGGTGAGCTGGGCTGTCGCAGTTCGGCCGGTGTTCCCGCGGCCAGCAGCTGGCCATTGCCCAGCAGCAGGAGCTGATCGGCCTCATCGATCTGATCGAGTCGATGGCTCACCATCAGGGAGGGTGGCCCGTGCGGCCCACTGGCTAGCGCCGCGCGGGTCCGCGGTTGGGTGTGTCGGTGCAGGCGGGCGGGCGGTTCATCCAGCAGCAGCAGGCGCGATGGAAACAGCAGGGCGCGGGCCAAAGCAAGCCGTTGGGCTTGGCCTACCGACAGACCGGCGGCGCCGTCGCTGATGAGATAATCCCACCCCTTGCTCTCCAAGATATCCAAGGCGCCGGCTTGGGTCATGGCGTCCAACTGTTGCTGGTTACTGGCGGGGCGACCGAGGGTCAGGTTGTCACGCAGGCTGCCGTGGATCAGTTTGGGATCCTGCCCCAGCCAGGCGATCTGCTGACGCCACTGGGGCATGGCCAGTTGGTTTAGCTCGATTCCCTGAATTTTCAGGCTGCCCTGGTAGGGCAAGAAACCGAGCAGGGCGGCCAGCAGCGAACTCTTGCCCGAACCGGTCTGACCGATGAGCAGGCTCTTCTGCCTGTCGGCCAGGGTGAATGAGAGCGGGCCCACCAGAGGAACACCTTCGGGACTCAGCACCACCAACGATTGGGCCTCTATGGTCAGAGGTTTGTTCTCATCGAGTTGGTGTTCACCGCCGGGCAAGGGGAGCAGGCTCTGGTTAAGGAAGGACTCAATGGCATCGGCGGCGCCAATGGCCTGTGCCTTGGCATGGTAATGGGCGCCCAGTTCGCGTAGCGGCATGTAGAAGTCGGGAGCCAGCAACAAAACAAACAAGCCGGTGAATAGCGTGACCTTGCTGCCGTAATCGCCGAAGTCGAGGTGCTCCAGGTAACTGAAACCAAAGTAGACCGCCAGGATGGCGATGGCGACCGAGGCGAAGAACTCCAGCACCGCCGAACTGAGGAAGGCCATGCGCAGCACCTCCATGGTTCGCTCGCGAAACTCCTCGGAGGCACGGGCTATGTTCTGCTGTTCGGCTTGGCTGCGACGGTAGAGGCGCAACGTGGCCATGCCGCGCAGCCGATCGAGGAAATGACCCGACAAACGGCGCAGCGCATCGAAGTTACGGCGATTGGCATCGGCAGCACCAATGCCGGTCAGGATCATAAACAGCGGGATCAACGGGGCGGTTGCCAGCAGGATCACTCCGGCCGCCCAATTGACTGGAAAAATGGCTAGCAGGATCAGTAAAGGCTGCAGGCCGCTCAGTTGGGTTTGCGGTAGATAACGGGCGTAGAAGTCGTGCAGATCCTCCACCTGCTCGTGGAGTAGGCTGGCCCAGCTCCCGGCGGGTTGCCGTTGCAGGTAGGCCGGTCCGCGATGCTCCATCTCCTGTAATATTCGGGCGCGGATCTGACGGCGGACGCGGGTTGCGCCGGTGAAGGCGGCTCGCTCGCGCGCCATCGCCAGCAAGGCTCGGGCCGTGATAATCCCTAGCAGCATCATCAGCGCCGGGAGTTGGGTGCTTTTTTGCAAACCATGGATGATGAAGCCATGCAGCAGGCTGGCCAGCAACCAGGCCTGGCCGATCAGCAGACCGCCAGAAAGTCCACCGTACAACACGCTGAGTGTGAGCCAGGGGGCGGCCAAACGGCGTTGCTGCCGCAGCCAGCTCAGAAGGGTTTGTTGCCGGAGTTTGTCCATCTTCTCGCCACCCACCGATAAAATTCAGGGCAAATCTATCTTTACCGCCGCGTAATGGCAAATGTTCCTGGTGCAGGATCTCGTTTACCCAGCGCCGAGTTGCTATTTGCATGGCGGAACTGCCCATGAATGCGGCGATGGTGTGAATGAAATCCTCCCGCTTTGCTCAAAGCTTGTGCAAACGCGCGGGAATGTGAGCTTTTCACTGCTATTCGCCGTTGATCCAGATGAAAAAACGCATATAGTAGTGCCCACACCAAGCGGGTGTAGTTCAATGGTAGAACTTTAGCTTCCCAAGCTAATAGCGTGGGTTCGATTCCCATCACCCGCTCCAAGTCGCTGCCGTGCGGGCATCGTATAATGGCTATTACCTCAGCCTTCCAAGCTGATGACGCGGGTTCGATTCCCGCTGCCCGCTCCAAGTTTTGTCTCGTTATCTCCCCTGATTGTTTACTCTATCCACCGGACTCCGTCCGCGGTCGACGTTTCCTTCGCTTTCCTCTGAGTGCTAGAATAGCCGCCATTTCGTTTGGCCCCTGTCATGGGCATTACCACAAACAAGGCATCAAGCATGAAAGTCAAAACCCGTTTTGCTCCTAGTCCGACCGGCTTCCTGCACGTCGGCGGTGCGCGTACCGCGCTCTACTCCTGGCTGTTTGCTCGTCATAACCAGGGCGAGTTTGTCCTGCGGATCGAAGATACCGATCTGGAGCGTTCCACCCAGGAAGCGATCGACGCCATCATCGAAGGCATGAACTGGCTGGGGCTGAATTGGGAAGAGGGTCCTTACTACCAGACCAAGCGGTTTGATCGTTACAACGCCGTCATTGATGAAATGCTGGCCGATGGTCGTGCCTACAAGTGCTACTGCTCACGCGAGCGTCTGGATGCCCTGCGTGAGGGCCAGATGGCTGCCGGCGAGAAGCCGCGCTATGACGGCCGTTGCCGTGACAGCCACGAGCATCATGGCGATGATGAACCCTGCGTGATCCGCTTTCGCAATCCACAAGATGGTGTGGTCGCCTTTGATGACCATGTCCGTGGCCACATCGAGTTTGCCAACAGCGAGCTCGATGACCTGATCATTCGCCGTACCGACGGCGCGCCAACCTATAACTTCTGTGTGGTCATCGACGACTGGGACATGGAGATCACCCATGTGGTGCGTGGCGAAGACCATGTCAACAACACGCCGCGCCAGATCAACATCTACAAGGCTCTGGGTGCGCCTGTGCCTGAGTTTGCTCACGTCTCCATGATCCTGGGTGACGATGGCGCCAAGCTCTCCAAGCGTCACGGGGCCGTGAGTGTGATGCAGTATCGCGATGATGGTTATCTGCCCGAGGCGCTGCTCAACTACCTGGTGCGTTTGGGCTGGAGCCATGGCGATCAGGAGATCTTCACCATGGCTGAGATGATTTCCCTGTTCAGTCTGGATGCCATCAGTAAGTCGGCTTCTGCTTTCAATACCGACAAGCTCAAGTGGTTGAACAACCACTACATTCGTACTCAGGATCCGGCCTATGTCGCCAGCCATCTGGAGTGGCACATGGCCGATCAGAAGATCGATTATGCCAATGGTCCGGCGTTGAGTGCCGTCGTGACCCTGCTGGCCGAGCGCTGCCACACCCTGGTCGAGATGGCGACGCAAAGCCGCTACTTCTATGAGGAGTATGAGTCCATCGACGAAGCTGCCGCCAAGAAACACCTGAAGTCGGCCGCTCGTGAACCGCTGATGGTGATCCGTGACAAGCTGGCGGCGTTGACTGAATGGGCGGTTGAACCGCTGCACCATGTCATCCAGAGTACCGCCGATGAGCTGGGTCTGGGCATGGGCAAGGTGGGGATGCCGCTGCGCGTCGCCGTGACTGGCCTTGGTCAATCTCCCTCCATCGATGCCGTGATGCTGCTGGTGGGCCGTGAGCGGGTGCTGGCTCGTCTGGATCGTGTCATCGCGCAACTGTCGACTGCTGCCGAATAAGCGGTTCTCGATTATAGACCCCGGCTTGATGCCGGGGTTTTTTATGGCTCTGCCCCAGTTATACGTTGGTAGGTCCAGCTCAGATGTAGGCCTGGAGTCCGGACGAGCGCAGACTCGTCGTAAATACATCCTTGTAGACTCGATGGTGGCATCCCTGCCACCAACGGTCTGCTTTTCGTCCAGACTCCATTCCTCTAACGAGCGGTTCCGATTCATCACAGCGACTTAGGTAGCGCTAAGCTGACCCTCTGCGCCAGGGATGGCGCGGCGGAGCCCCCATGGAGGGGTTCACGGCGTGTCAGCGTGCGCCACCTTGTCGATGGTGCAGAGATTCCCAACAGGTAACTGGGACAGAGCCTTTTTTATGCGCGACATTTTCCGATTTGCTGCATTTTTTAGCGGGTTGTGCAGTTGTTGGCCGTCTATCGGGGTGGCGTCATTTTTTTGTTGACACATTTCGGTCTGCTGCCTAATATGCGCCTCGCTTGTCGAGTGGGAACACTGGGTAAGCCGTCTGGAAACCAGCCAATCCGGATGTGTCATCGATGATTCGATAGACGGGAAATGGGGTTATAGCTCAGCTGGGAGAGCGCTTGCATGGCATGCAAGAGGTCCGCGGTTCGATCCCGCGTAGCTCCACCAAATTTCCCGATATGCTTTCCGAAAGCATGGATGACGAATTTGCAGTTGATTCTGCACCGGTCGTGGGGTTATAGCTCAGCTGGGAGAGCGCTTGCATGGCATGCAAGAGGTCCGCGGTTCGATCCCGCGTAGCTCCACCACTAATTCCAGGCGAATGATGGTTGTTCATCGTTCGACAGCAAAACCTTTGTGGGGTTATAGCTCAGCTGGGAGAGCGCTTGCATGGCATGCAAGAGGTCCGCGGTTCGATCCCGCGTAGCTCCACCACTTTCCAGTCAACTGTCAC
>JAYRLO010000098.1:0-9682 GCA_041905215.1 Aeromonadaceae bacterium | reverse complement strand
AAGAAGATCTCGTGGCCCATGCTGCGCCAGCGGGTCTGGCGACTGACACCGCGCGCCAGCACGATACCAACCAGAATGGCGGGCGCCTCGAGGATCACCACAAACACCGGCATGTAGGATTCGTACGGGACGTCCATGTGGGTCAGATAGGCGCTGGCGACGGCAAAGGTACCGACGCTGACCGAGCCGTAGTGGGCGGCCATGGAGGCAGAATCGGCGCGATTGAGGCGCCCCGGATAGCGCAGCAGCGGGAACAGCAGCAGCGGAAACAGAAGCCCCAGCAACAGCACGCCGAACAGCTGCGGCAATAGATGCACCACCTCACTCTTGGCTAACTCAACGCCGCCCTTGAGGCCGATGGTGAGCAGCAACAACATGCTCAGGAAGTCGTAGATGGCAGCCGGGAGTCGCAACTCGGCCCGCACCAGCCCGGCAAGAAGACCGAGCAGAAAAAAGAGAATGACCGGATCCAGTGACACTATATGCCCCCTGTCGATGAGCGGGTGCGCTGCCGCAGCAACGCCCCTACGTTGGGTGGGGCAAGTCTAACAAGGGTTCTTCATCAGAAATAATCGAATATAATTAGTGAAACGTTCGTTACAGGCTGATGATTGATGCTCAACTACAAGCAGCTTTACTACTTCTGGCAGGTGGCCAAACTCGGTGGCATCACCCGTGCCGCCGAACAACTGCATCTGACGCCGCAGACCCTGAGCGGCCAGATCGGCGAGCTGGAGCGCACCCTCGGCACCCCGCTGTTTGTGCGCACCGGCCGCCGCATGGAGCTCTCCGCCGCCGGGCAACTGGCGCTACCCCACGCCGAGCAGATCTTCATGCTGGGCAACGAGCTCGAAGCCCTGTTGCACAATCCCGGCCGCCAGGGCGAGCTGACCCTGCGGGTGGGGCTCACCGATGCGGTACCCAAATCCATCGCCTATCGCCTGCTGGCTCCGGCCCTGCAACTGAGCCAACCGGTGCGCCTGCTCTGTCAGGAGGAGAAGCCGGAGAAGCTCTTCGCCGAGCTGGCGCTGCACCATCTGGATCTGGTGATCTCCGACCGCCCGCTGCCCGCCACAGTGGGGGTCAAGGGCTACAGCCACCTGCTGGGGGGCAGCCCGTTGATCTGGGTCGGCACCCCCACCCTGGCGGCGCGGGCGCGCCACGACTTTCCGCGCTCGTTGCGCGATCTGCCACTGCTGTTGCCCGGTGCCAATGCCGCCCAGAGTGCGCCCCTGGCCCGCTGGTTACAGGAGCAAAAACTGGCCAGCCATGTGGTGGGGGAATTTGATGATACGGCGCTGATGAAGTCGTTCGGCGAGGCCGGCGTGGGTGTGTTCCCGGTGCCCGAGGTGATCCTCGAGGAGGTGTGCCGTCACTATGGGGTCGAACCGGCCGGGCGTCTGGACGAGATCCAGGTCAGCTACTACGCCATCTCGCTGGAGCGTCGCCTCACCCACCCGGCGGTGCTTGCCGTCAGTCAGCAGGCCCACCAGCTTTTGTCCGGAAAAGCCGAGGCGATGAGCTGACGCCGCTTAAGGGATCGCCAGCCGCTCCTTGAGATAGCGGCGGCTGACCGGCACCCTGTGGCCCCCGGTTGTCACCACCTCGGCCAGACCGCCCTCGAGCAGCAGGATCTCGCTGATGAGGGCCGGATTGAGCAGGTACTGGCGGTGACAGCGCAGAAAGCCGCTCTTCTCCTCCAGGGTGCGCAGGGTCAGCTCGGTGGTGCCCTGGCGCTCGCCCGCCACCACCCGGTTGCCGGTCAGATCGCTATGCACATACTCCACCTCCGCCAGCGGCAGCAGCAGGATGCGGTTATGACCGATGCAGGGGATGGTGCGCAGCGGGGCCGCGACCAGACCCGGATCGCCACAGCCCGGCATCACCATCGCTTGCCCATCGGCCATCGGCCTCGCACGACGCGCCAGCTGCTGCAAACGGTCCAGCGTGCGCTGCAGCCGAGCCGGATCCAGCGGCTTGAGCAGGTAATCCAGGGCATGCTCCTCGAAGGCGCGCAGCGCGTACTCATCGAACGCGGTGACAAACACGATATGGGGCAACGCCTCCGGGTCCAGCATACCCACCAGCTCCAGACCGCTGATGCGCGGCATCTGGATATCCAAAAACAGCACGTCGGGTTTCAGCCGATGGATGGCGGGCAGCGCCTCCAGGGCATGGGCACACTCCCCCAGCACCTCGATGCAGCCGGAGGCCTGCAGCAGCAGGCGCAGCTCCTCACGGGCCAGCGGTTCGTCGTCGACAATCAGCGCAGTTAACATGAGACCTCCGTCAGCGGCAGGGTGATGATGACCCGGGTGAGCAGCCCGGGCTCGCACTCGACCCGCACGCCATATTGCTCGCCGTACCGCGCCTTGAGGCGCCTATCGACGATATTCATCCCCAGCCCCGATCTGTCGGCCGGCGGCCGATACAGACCGGCATTGTCACTGACCTCCAGCAGCAGGCGCCCTGCCGACGCCCCGGCGCTCAGGGTCAGACAACCGGGCTCGAGCATCTGCGAGATGCCGTGCTTGATGGCATTTTCCACCACCGGCTGCAGGGAGAAGGCCAGCAGTCGCGACTCCAGCAACGCCTCCGGGATCTGCCACTGCACCCGTAGGTGGTCGGCAAAGCGCGCCTGCTCGATCTGCAGATAGGCCTGCACATGCTCCAGCTCGTCGCGCAGGCTCACCTCGTCGCTCTGGCGCTTGAGATTCTTGCGAAAGAAGGTGGAGAGGTGCTGCACCAGGGCGCGGGCCTGCTCGGGATCCCGGCGGATCACCGCCGAGAGGGTATTGAGGGCGTTGAACAGGAAGTGGGGATTGATCTGGGCCTGCAGCAACTTGATCTCGCCCTGGGCCAGCAGCCGCTTCTGTTCGTTGTACTTGCCGGAGAGGATCTGCCCGGAGAGCAGGCGCGCGATCCCCTCGCCCAGGGTGCGGTTCATCGAGGAGAAAAGCTTGCGCTTGGGCTCGTAGAGCTTGATGGTGCCGATCACCTGCCCCTCCTCGCCGCGCAGCGGGATCACCAGCGACGAGCCCAGCTTGCAATCCGGGTGCAGGGTGCAGCTGTAGGGGATCAGGTTACCATCGGCATAGACCACCTCGTTGCGGCTGATGGCGGCAAAGGTGTGGGGCGAGGTGATGGGCGTCCCTGGCAGGTGGTGATCCTCGCCGATGCCGATGAAGGCCAGCAGCTGATGACAGTCGGTGATAGCCACGGCGCCGACCCCGGTCTCCTCGTAGAGGATGCGCGCCATCTGGCTGCAATTTTGCGGCGTGAAGCCCTGATCCAGCACCCCCATGGCCCGCTCGGCGATCTTCAGCGCCCGGGCCGAGAAGGCCACCGAATACTTCTCCAGCATGGCGCGCCGATCCAGGATCATCCCCATGAACATGGCCGCACCGAGCGTGTTGGCCACCAGCATGGGGGCCGCAATGTTCTGCACCAGATGCCAGGCATCAGCCAGTGGCCGCGCCACCAGCAGGATGATGCCCATCTGCATCAGCTCGGCGACAAAGGCCACCGCCGCCACCGTCCAGGGATTGAACAGCCGATCCAGCCGCCGCCGCTGCACGAAGTGGCGATGCACCAGACCACCGAGCAGCCCTTCGGCCACCGTCGAGAACATGCAGGCCAGCGCTGTGAAGCCGCCCAGCGAGTAGCGATGGATGCCGCCGGTGAGCCCCACCAGCAAGCCGACCGCCGGACCGCCGACGATGCCGCCCAGCACAGCGCCGATGGCCCGGGTGTTGGCGATGGAGTTCTCGATGCGCAGACCAAAATAGGTGCCGAGGATGCAGAAGGTGGAGAAGATGAGATAGCAGACCAGCTTGTGCGGCAGGCTCAGGGTCACCTGGGTCAGCGGCATAAACAGCGGCGTCTTGGAGAGCAGCCAGGCGATGACCAGATAGACACACAGCTGCTGGAACAAGGAGATCACCAGCGCCAGTTGTTCCATACCCATAACCCCAATCCTCGGCGTGCCACGAAAACCGCCGAGTTATAACAAAGCTGGCCATCGGCAACTGCGGGCTGACGCACGAAAGCCAGGGTCACACAGCGGAATTCACCAATGAGCGTCAGACCGGGCAATGAGTGGTTGGGGCCATTCACAGCCAGGCGCAACCAGACACAAACACCCCCATACAGACGAAGTCAGGGAGACTTTTAGTCACCCGCATGTTGATAAATCACTCACCAAGCGACATTTCTTGATTTGAATCAATCAATTGAGCCACCTCGTCATCCTAGCGACACGAATCTGTAACTTTCACTTCCTAGTCTCTCGGCTTCATTCATAAGCAGCAAGGAGTAGTCGAGTGAATCGTTCACGTCGCGACTTTATCAAGATGACCGGAGCCGGCGCCGTCGGTCTGGGCGCTGTCAGCCTGTTACCCGGGTGTCATTCCGATGGTTCGGATACCCCCACGACCACCGCCAGCCGCAAGATTGCCATCCTCTCCGATGTCCACTTTCACGACGTCTACGGCGACTACGACTTTGCCGATCTGGCGCCAACCGATGCCGATGGTCGCCAGGTGACGATGCGCAGCATGAACGTCTCCTGCCGTTCGACGCGCATGTTCAACGAAAACTACTTCGTGCTGCATGCCACGCTGCAACAACTGGGAGAGCAGGGCGTCAAGTACGTCTGCTTCAGCGGCGACTACTCCGATGATGGGCAGGTCGACACCATCCGCGGCTTCAAGAAGGTGCTGGAGCAGTATCGCCAGCAGTACGGGTTCGTCTACCTGCTGGCCCCGGGCAACCACGACTGCTATCCGGCCGGCGCCAGCCAGAGCAAGATGTTCCTCGACAAGGAGGGGCGCCAGGTGATGGTGGTCGACGACCGCAATAGCAGCAGCAACCCCACCGATGAAGGCCAATCCGGTGAATACCGCCATGTCACCCCGAAGATGTGGGGCGGCAGCATCGAGGATATGCTCACCGATCTGGGTGACTACGGCTTTCGCAAGCAGGAGGGGTGGCTGCATTACGAGACGCCGTTCGGTACCTCGGATGCCTTTGCCGACCGCCAGTATCTGGCCCGCAACCCGGACAACGGCGAAAGCGCCCTGGTCGGTGATGCCAGCTACCTGGTGGAGCCGGAAGCCGGGCTGTGGATCTGCATGGTCGACATGAACGTGTTCCGCCCCAACGGCAGCGGCTTCAAGCACGACAGCCGCGGCTGGAAGCAGGGCATCCACGCCGACTACGGCAAGGAATACCTGATGGAGTGGCTGGCCGATGTCAGCCGGCGCGCCGAAGCCGAAGGCAAGCGCCTGCTGCTGATCTCCCACTACCCGGCACTGAACTACCTGGATGGAGATGGCGAGGTCAATGACGGCCACGACGTCAACTACCTGCTCGGCGACACCAGCAATACCATCAGCCGCCTGCCGGACAGCACGGTTGGCGACGCCTTCATCCGCTGCGGACTGAAGCTGCACTTTGCCGGCCACATGCATGTCAACGACACCTACGGCTACCGCAACGACGAGGGGCAGGTGTTCAACGTCCAGGTACCGTCGCTGTCGGCCTATATTCCGGCCTACAAGCTGGTCACCTTCCACGACCGTCACGACGTCGAGATCGACACCGTCGTCGTCTCCGAGGTGCCGGGTTTTGATGCGCTGTTCCCGTTCTACCGCCAGGAGATCGCCCAGTTCGAAGCCCAGGGCAAGGGCGATCAGGTGTTCTGGCGCGGCATGCTCGAGGCGACCGATTACCGGGATCTGATGCGCCGCCACCTGATGACGCTGGTGCGCAACCGCTTCTTCGACAGCATGGCCGCCGACATGAAGACGCTGTTCAACAGCAACCCCAGCCTGTATGCGCTGATGGTCACCAGCCAGCTGCCAACGCCGATCAGTGCCGACAGCGCGCTGCTGGCCAGCCGGGCGCTGCACCGCGACAGCAGCCTGCCCGAGGTGGCCCGCGCCTTCGTCGGTGCCCGTGCCAGCGACGAGGATTATCAGGCCGCGATCACGGCCACCAAACGGGTCGAGGATCACATCGCCCAGAGTGGCCTGGCACGCGAACGCTTCTTCAGCGAGAACTTCGAGCAGCTGCTCGATCTGGTCTACCACCTGAAGAACGCCGACGAACTGTCGCTGCAGGATTACGGCTATGACCGCATCCCGACCTATCAGGTGGCGATGCAGCTCATCGCCACACTGCAGCTGGCCCAGCACAGCGGCAGTTGCGGCACCGAGGATTTCGACTGCCAGCTGGCGGTGCTGCAGGCACGGTTGTCGGCGATGCAGCGGGTGTTCGATCTGTTCATTCAGGCCGCGCCGTCGACCCACTTCCGCCTCAACCTGCGCAGCGGCGAGCTGGTCGATCTGTGGGGCGAGAATCCGTTCCGCGCCTGAGTTGACGTTTAACCCGGCGGCCCGTGTTCTGGCCGCCGTTCCCCCTCATTTCAAAGGAGCATGCACATGGCTGGTATCAGCATCTGGCAACTGGCAATCATAGGTCTCATCGTCGTACTGCTGTTCGGCACCCGTAAACTGCGCGGCCTCGGCGGCGATCTCGGCTCAGCGATCAAGGGCTTCAAACAGGCACTGGCCGATGACGGCGGCGCAGCGGCCACCCCCGACACGGCCCGACGTGAGCACAAGGACGACGCACAGCAGCCGGCCGAACGGCTTGGCGAGCGGCATTGAGCCATGTTCAATATCAGTTTCTGGGAGCTGAGTCTGGTGGCGCTGATCGCGTTGCTGGTGCTGGGCCCGGAGCGGCTGCCGGCGGCGCTACGCGGCGTGGCCCGGACCGTCAAGACGCTGCGTGCCACGCTGAACCACACCAAGGCCGAGCTTGAGCGCCAGCTGGAAATTGATGCGCTGCGCAGTGAACTCGGAGAGGTCGAAGCCCGGCGCCAACAGCTGGTGCAGACGCTCACGCCAGAGGTGCAGGGTTACCTGCGCCAGCTGCACGCCGAGCCCCCACCGCCGGCCACGCCACCCCACCCGACCGGAGAGACGCCATGAGCACGCCAACGATGAGCCCTGCAAGCGGTTATCTGGGGCATCTGCTGGAGCTGCGCCGGCGCCTGCTGCACTGTGTGCTGGCGGTCGGCCTGCTGTTTGGCGCGCTGATCGGCTTTGCCAATCCGCTGTACCAGTTCATCGCCGCGCCACTGCTGCGCCACCTGCCACAGCAGAGCAGCATGATCGCCACCGAGGTGATCACCCCCTTTTTCACGCCGATGAAGCTGACGCTGATGCTGGCCCTCGTGCTGGCGATCCCCTATCTGCTGCATCAGCTGTGGCGCTTTGTCGCTCCCGGCCTCTACCGCCACGAGCGGCGGCTGGTGCTGCCGCTGGTTGCCTCCAGCGCCCTGCTGTTCTACCTGGGGATGGCGTTTGCCTACCTGCTGGTGATGCCGCTGCTGTTTGGCTTCATCACCGCCACGGTACCGCAGGGGGTGCAGATGGCGACCGATATCGCCAGCTACCTCGACTTCGTGCTGACGCTGTTTCTGGCGTTCGGTCTGGCGTTCGAGATCCCGGTGGTGACCGTGCTGCTGTGCTGGAGCGGCCTGAGCACGCCGCAGGGGCTGGCGCGGCAGCGCCCCTATGTGCTGATCGGCGTGTTCGTGGTCGGCATGGTGCTGACGCCACCGGATGTCTTCTCGCAGACGCTGCTGGCGATCCCGATGTGGCTGCTGTTCGAGCTGGGGCTGCTCGTCAGCCGCTACGCGCTGCGCCCCGAGCCGACAACCGCTATCAACTAGCAAATCCCGTAACCGCGCCGAAGAGGGTCTACGGCCAATGCCGTTCACTTAAGAAAAACGCAGGAAGGTTCCCTTTCACCAACACGCCGTAAACCCAGACCTGGGGGCTCGATGGCGGCATCCCTGCCGCCAACGGTTGGTTCAATGGGAACACTTCCTGCCTTATCTGATCAGCATTGGACTGCGGCCCCCCTGACGCCAAGGTTCAACGGAAGGCGCCAGGGGCTAGCGAGCAGGCTCGTTGTGAAGAGTCGCGAGTTAGAACGACTTGCTGATATTGATGAGCGGCAGTACCGGGAAGATGCCGTTGGCGGCATAGTTGCCCAAGCCGATCTGCACACCATCCAGATGCTGGGTGGCGTTGAAGAAGCCGAGCTGGAAGGTGGTGCGTTCGGCGTAATTGACGAAGCCGATGTTGGCCAGCGCGTTGCCCTGGGCAATGTTCACCGCCCCAAAATTCAGGCCATGCATGCTGTTGCCGACGTTGACGAAGCCAGCGTTGAGACCCTGTGCCTGATTGGTCAAGTTGACGAAGCCAAGGTTAACCCCCTGATCCCGCCCCTCGTGCCAGTTGACAGCCGTCACCGCCAGCCCCTTGAATGACTGCCGCACCCGGGCCGCACCGAAACCGAGGGCGAACTGCACACCGGTGAAGTGATTGGTGTCCGACAGCGCAAACAGCGGCAGATCCAGACCCGTCACCGAGCCCGTCTGGCCATACAAGACGCTCAACCGTGCACCAGTGACCTGTTGGGAGGCTGGCAAATTAATTCCTGGTAGTGAGAGTTGTACCGGCGTACTGGCTTGTGCCCAGCAGGCACAGCTCAGGGTCACACCGGCAACCCAAAGTCGTAATGTCATTGTCAAAGCTCCTGATGATGGGCTGGGAATGGAATCGTCACACCAGCGCAGACCACCCAATGCCATGGACTACTCAGTGATCGGCGCCGAAACCAAAGCCTGGAGATACTAAACCTTGAACCTAAACCCAGAGTAAATCGACCGCGACATTGCGCAAATCCTCGACCATTGACCACCGGCCGGAGGCCGAGACCCGACGGCAATCGGACACCGGCAACAGAAATGCAAAAGGCCACTCCGAAGAGTGGCCTTTTGACTGAATTTGGTGCCAGGGTCACTCTCGAAACGTGAATCCATCTCATTGATTTATATAGACACAAATCAAACAAGGTTAGATTTATACCCCCAGAAATACCCCCAGCCTTTTCACGCTGGAGCCTGTTTTGCCATCCAGAAGGATCTTCTCTTGGTCGGCCATCTCTTCGGCGTCAGCCCAATAATGGGCCCACTGTTTGGGTACTCAGACAGTGAGTACCTTGATGATGAAAGGATCAGTCTATTGCGCTGACCCACGGCTTTACGTTCCGTTAGTATTCGCGCCCATCCGTTGGGCTCCGTTTTGTATTTCGTTTTGCGCTCCATGTTGCTATTCGTTTCGGTTTCGTTTTGCGTCAGAGACGGCCCACACTGATGCGATAATCCCTTGTGCTGCCTGGCGTTGTCGGTGGATGCTCTATTCTGGATGGCTCGCTGATTTGCTCAATTTGGGATAGGGATTTGCGCAATATGTGGGATGAGTTTGCGCAATTTGAGCGGGCCACAGAAAGAGCCACTGGATGTGTTTTCCGGGCCCAGCAAACAATCTACCGAGGTAGACCCCCTTAATCCCAAGGGCATTCAGCGACTCTTCGTAAGTATACCCTCCAATCAGAAGATTTAGGCGAGTGCTGAATGTTGGTGAGTGCTTGGATGGGGCGGTGAGGCCGCCTATAATCTCCTCAGTTCGTCAGGTGAACCACGCTCTAACGGCAAGTGTAGTTAGAGGGTCGTACCTGGCGGGCTATCAGATCACCCATGCTTGAACCTAAGGGCAATTGCAGCCCGGTGCGTAAAGAGCCAGGGTGATCTGGCTGGTAAGAC
>JAYRLO010000097.1:0-9695 GCA_041905215.1 Aeromonadaceae bacterium | reverse complement strand
ATGAACACTGCCACCATTTTATCTGCAACACCAGAGGATTTGCCTCAACTATTTCAAGGAAGCAAAACACAAAAAATCATTAGCAAACAGCCAGATAAAAAACAAAACCTGCTGAATAAATGAGCGTCCAGATATTAACTCCTGGTCTTATTGTTCCATTTTCAAAACTATTTTCATGTTGAAAATGACGAGAGAACGACAAGCAGAAAAATAAACAAGAGATATTTACAGAGCACGCGGCTGCTATTAGTCACAGCGGCTAGTCGAATTCCAGCAACCTAGGATCTGGCTCCATTCCAACTGAATTGGAGACAAGACGGTGCCACTCTCATACGACGACGCTACGGTCGCCCCCAAGGAGCGAATCAATATCAAATATCGCCCCGCAACCGGAGATAACAGCCGGGAGGTGGAGCTCCCCCTATCGCTGCTGGTCATCGGTAATCTGCATGGCGATGCCGATGAGGTGCCGCTGGAACACAGACCCTGCATCAGCATCAATCAACAAAACTTCAACGCCGTGATGAAGGAGGCCAACCTCCAACTGGCCTTCAACATTGCTCATCCACAAGCCACCGAGGAGAACCGGGAGCTCGCCATCCGGCTGAGCCTGGGCTCGCTGGAAGATTTCACCCCGGATCGGATCGCCCGTCAGGTCCCCGAGCTGCATCGCCTACTCCAGCTGCGTGAGGCTCTGGTCGCCCTAAAAGGCCCACTCGGCAACATGCCCGCTTTCCGCCGACGGTTGGAGGAGCTGCTGCACAATCCAGAGGCTCGGCAACATTTGCTGCATGAGCTGTCACTGTTGACGCCAGATGACTGAAATGCATAAGGACTCGAACATGTCACTACCTACGGCTACACGATGCGACACGACGGCTCAGAACTCCTTGCTGCATGAGGTTCTGACCCACGCCCGACTAACCCCGGATGATGACGGCTATGCCCTGACAGGGCGCGGGGTAGCGGCACTGCTCGCTAATCTGGGGGACGCAGAACCTGGCGCTATCAGCATCAACAAGGCGTGTGTCGACCATCTGATCGTCGGGATCGACCGCCAACTCGGCCAGTTGATGGATGAGATACTGCACACCCCGGCGTTGCAGCGACTCGAGGCGTCCTGGCGCTCCTTGAAGCTGTTGGTCGATCGCACCAATTTCCAGGAGAACATCCGCATTCTGGTGTTGAACGCTACCCAGCAGGAGCTGCTGGACAATTTCGATGAAGCCGCAGAGCTAACCCAGTCCGCTTTCTATCAACATCTCTACGCTAGCGGCTATGGCCAATTTGGTGGTGAGCCGATCGCCGCGGTGATCGGCGATTACGCCTTCACCCCGAGCGCACCGGATATCCGTCTGCTGCACCACCTGAGCGCCGTTGGTGCCATGGCTCACGCCCCCTTCCTCTCCTCGGTAGCACCTGGCTTCTTCGGTCTCGACAACTTCAGTGAACTAGCCGCCATCAAGGATTTGAAATCCCTGTTTGAGGGGCCGACGCATACCCGCTGGCGGGCGCTGCGCGAATCGGAGGACTCCCGCTATCTGGGTCTGACGGCGCCCCGCTTTCTGGCTCGACTGCCCTACGATCCGGATGACAACCCCGTCCGAGGGTTTCATTACCAGGAGCAAACCGCCGAGGATCAACGCCATTACCTCTGGGGCAACACCGCCTTTTTGCTCGCGACCGCCTTGACCGACAGCTTCGCCAAGTACCGTTGGTGCCCGAACATCATAGGCCCACAGAGTGGCGGAGCGATCCGCGACCTCCCGGTTCATCTGTTTGAGGCCCTGGGCCAGCGGCAGGCCAAGATCCCGACCGAAGTCCTCATCACCGACCGCCGGGAGTATGAACTTGCCGAGGAGGGGTTCATCGCTCTGACCATGCGCAAAGAGAGCAATAATGCCGCCTTCTTCTCAGCCAACTCGGTGCAAAAACCCAAGCTGTTCGCCCAGAGTCCGGAGGGGCAGCAAGCCACTCTCAACTATCGACTCGGGACTCAGCTCCCCTATCTGTTCATCGTCAATCGGCTCGCCCACTACCTCAAGGTGCTGCAACGGGAACAACTCGGCACCTGGAAAGAGCGGCAGGATCTGGAGCGCGAGCTCAATGGCTGGATCCGCCAATATGTCGCCGACCAGGAAAATCCGCCCGCCGAGGTCCGCAGCCGCCGCCCCCTCCGCAGCGCCAAGGTGCAAGTGCTAGATGTCGCCGATGATCCGGGTTGGTATCAGGTCGCCCTGTCGGTCCGCCCACACTTCAAATACATGGGGGCCAGCTTTGAACTATCGCTGGTCGGCCGCCTCGACAAGGAGTGAGTCGATGAAGCCCGCCACCGCACCCCGGCAACGCCTGCTTGAACGGTTGGATCAGGCTCCGCCACTCCACACCGAGGATCCTGGCCGTCGATTGCAGTCGATCCGTCATCATCTGGAGCTGCTGCTCAACTGTCGTCTCGACAGTTGCCGCAGCGCGCCTGAGCTGGGAGTGAGCGACTTCAATGCGGCGCATCTGGCCGGGGCCGATCTGCGCAACCAGATAGCGAACGCCATCAGCCTCTGCATCAATCGCTATGAACCACGTCTACGACACGTGCGGGTTAACCCAGCCAGCCCCGAGGTTCCCTGGCAGTTGGCGTTTCATATCGAAGCAGAGATCCACCTCGCTGAGCAGGCTCAACTCACCAGTTTTACCCTGCTGCTGGACGGCTTGCAGCGCGAGCGGAGAGTGATCTGATGCATCTTGACCACTACTTTCAGGATGAGCTACATCGCCTGCGCCAACAGGGGAGCGAACTGGCCTCAGCTTATCCAGGCCTGTGCCACTATCTGAACCATGCCGGTGCAGATCCGGATGTGGAGCGGCTGCTGGAAGGCGCTGCCTTTCTGACCGCCACGCTACGCGCCCGTATCGACGATCAGTTTCCGGAGCTGAGCCAAGGGTTGCTGCAGTTGGTGGCACCGCAGCTGCTACGGATCATTCCCAGCCTGACCCTGCTGCAATTTCAGCCCATAGCACATGCCTGTCACCATCCCGTCTGGCTGGCCGCCGGATGCGAAATCGACAGCGAACCGATCGCCGGCCGTTCATGCCGCTTCCGTACCTGTCGTTCCGGCTGGATTTATCCGGCTCGCAGTCAATTGACAGTCACCCCGGATCGCAACCGTCTGAGCCTGACGGTGCAACGCTTCACCCCAATCCCAAGCGAACAGTTGGCGTTGGAGCGGCTCACCCTGCATCTGGGAGGAGAGCTCGCCACCGCCAGCGATCTCTATCTGTGGATGCGCCAACGGCTGCGGAGCATGACGCTCGAGTACGGCTCGCAGCAACTATCGCTCCCGAACGCCTGCCTGCGCCCCATCGGCTTCGCACCCGATGAGGCCCTGCTGCCGACCGCGACCGATGGGTTTCCCGGACATAGTCTGTTACAGCAATATTTTGCCTGGGCGAACTCCTTGCTATTTTTCGAGCTGAGCATGTTGCCATCGCTTCCGCCTGAGTCGTCGATCCAGCAATTCCAGCTCCACTTCAACTTCCAGCAACCACTGCCCATCGGGCTGAGCCTGAATGAGCACAGCCTGCTGCTCAACTGTTTCCCGGCGGCCAATCTGTTTGCACTGGATGCCGAGCCCATCTACCGTCATGGCCGTCACCACGAATATCCGCTGCGCGGCCGCCACCAGGATCCGGAGACCTACGATCTATTCACCATCGACCGAGTTGAAAGCTGGCGGCCGCAATGTGATGCCAGCGACGAGGCGTTGACCCCGCCGCGGCGCGTTAGCTATCTGCCATTCAGGCCATATCGCCATCCGGGGGCGGAACCCCATGGACAGTATCATCTGCATAGCCGCCAACGACCGAACAGCAAGGGCGTTCAATACTCCCTATCCTTCGTGGATGATCCGGATCGCCCACTCCCCGGCGATGGAGAGAGCATATCCATCACACTGACCTGCGCTGATCGTGACCTCCCCGCGCAGCTGCCACCCGGCGCGGTTCACCTGGCCACGGGTAACTCGCCCACCCACAGCCACTGCCGCAATCTGACGCGCCCCACAGCCGCCCGGTATCCGCGACTCGATGAGCGCCAGCACTGGCAACTGCTGAACCACCTGGGGCATCACTACCAGACTCTGCTGGACAAGGAGCGGCTGCAAACCCTGCTGGCCTGCTATCAGAGCGCTGGGGAGCCCGATCCCGAGACGAAACGCCAGCAGGAGAGTCAGCTTGCTGCCATTCAGAGTCTGACGACCACGGCGAGCGAACGCCTGTTCTCCGGGCTACCCATCCGGGGACTGCACAGTCAATTGCTCATGGATCCACTGCCTTTCGGCTCTGAAGGGGGCCTCTACCTGTTTGGCTCTGTTCTCGCCCACTTACTGGCCCAGTACGTCAGCATCAACGCCTTCCATCAACTGGAGATCATCAACCAGACAACCGGGGAGCACTACCTGTGGCCCGCCATGACCGGGGGACAGCCACTGCTATGAAACCCGCCTATCAATTCTCAACTCTGGTTGAATCACTATGGCGCGCCCAAGGTGCAGATCCGGAGCTTGAGACCGACCCCCACCAACCTCCGATCCGTTTTCGAGCCAGTGCCAACCTAGGATTTCCGCCCCATGAGATCCTGACGTGCCAGCGGCAACCGACCCCCAGCGTGGAGGTCGCTTTTCTCGGCCTGCATGGCAGCCAGTCGCCACTTCCCGGCTACTACCTGGATACCCTGGCCTGGCAACAACTTCAGCACCACCATCAGCTCGGCGCCTTTCTCGATCTCTTCCATCATCGCTGGCTGACCCTGCTGCACCGGATCTGGCGCAAATATCGTTACGAGTTACGCATTCGCTCTGGTGGAGCCGATCCCATTTCCCGCTCTCTGTTGGCCATGAGTGGACCGCCGCCCCGCGGCATTGCTGCCGAACAGTGGCTCAACGAACTACCGCTCCTCACGGCACCAGGACAGCCGGCACTACTGCTGTGTCACATCATCCGCCACTGCTTGGGTTATCTGCAGGTGACGATCCACCCCTGGCAGTACCGCCGGGTATCCATCCCGGCCGACCAGCAGAACCGCTTGGGTGTTCACAACATGGCATTGGGAGAGAGCCTGCTGCTCGGCGGTTCGGTCGCTGACTGTGCAGGGAAATTCTGCCTGCAGCTACGTCGGCTCACGCTGGCACAATTTCATCGATTGCTGCCATCGGGAGGCGATCTGCCCACGCTGCGCCAACTGGTTGCGGAGCGGCTGCGTGGCCAACTTGCTTGGGATCTCTATCTGGAGCTGGCGCCAGAAGAGGCGCCGAGTTGGCACCTCGGCCAGAGCCAAAGAGCTCTGCTCGGCCGCAGCTGCTTTCTCGCCCAGCCAACCACCAACCCCAGCCTGACGTTCTCGGTCGAGGAGTAACTCATGTCATCCATGCCAATGTACTCGCTTCTGCTACTGGTACCGCTCTGCGGGTGCAACACCTTGGGCAAGATGGGGCAAGTCATGCTGGATCCGGATATTCCGGTCGGCAAAATCAGTGATCAACCATCGACGCTCGGCATAGCCCTGGTGGCTGACGACACCCTCAATCAGAGCAGCGAGGGACAAGCCAACCCGCTGGAGTTGCAGATCGTTCAGCTGGCCGAAGAGTCGCGATTACTGGCCAGTGACTATGACCAACTGCGCCAGGATCTTCCCAAGGCTCTCGATAAAAACTACCTCGACCACCAGGGCTACACCCTGCTCCCGGGCCAATTCCGTTATCTGCCCATGGAGCCTCTAGATGCCCATACCCGCTATCTCGGGGTCATCGCCTACTATGCCGATCCCGAACGGTCACAGTGGCGTCAACTGATCCGCATCCAACCGACTGGTCACAGCTATCAACTGCTGGTGCGACTGCAAGCCAGCAGCGTACAACTACAACGCGAGGAGGAGTGATGACGACACCCCATAACCGGGTCATCTGGCGCGAAGGGCTGTTTGTTCGCCCCCAGCACTTCCAACAGCAACAGCGTCACTGGGACTATCAGTTGCAAAATCGTCTGCGCGCCATGGCATGCTTCAATCAGGGCGTCCTGCAACTGCAGATCAGTGAAGAACATCTTCACGCTGGCCAACTCGCGGTGATCCAGGGGAGCGCCGTCTTTGCCGATGGCACCTTCTGTCATTTCCCCGATGTGGATACTGCACCGACACCACGAACGTTCACCGATGATTCACGACCGAATCAGCTCATCTACCTGGCGCTGCCATCAGATGGCCATCGAAGTTCATGCCGCTATGCTAGCCAACCCCATGCGATCACCGATGAGTTCACCTCGAATAGCCAGAGCGCCGAACTAGAGCTGGCCCGATTACAACCCTGCCTGTTGCTGGAACAGGAGGATCGACGGGGTTATCTGACACTACCGATTGCCCGCTTGCTCGCCCGTCAAGCCGATGCCAGCCTGTTACTGGATCCGAACTTCCTGCCCTGTGGATTAGCGGTATCTGTCATGCCCCCCCTGCAGCGAACCTTGCAGGAGATCACCACACTACTGACGGAACGCGCTCGCCATCTGAGTCAACGACTGGCCGCCCCCCAGCGACAGGAAATCGCCGAATGGCATGACCTGCTGCTACTGCAGCTATTGAATCGCTATCAACCACTGCTGGCCCATCTGGCCGAGGTACCACGCCTGCACCCGGAGCGGTTGTTTACCACGCTGGCCCAGTTAACCGCCGAACTCGCGACCTTCACCGCCGAGAAGCGACTACCAGAGGGGCTCACCCCTTATCACCATCTGGACCCGCAAGTCTGCTTCACGCCGCTGCTCGGTCAGCTGCGCCTGGCCCTGGCGACCGTCATAGCCCCGCGCGCCATACCGCTCCCGCTCCAACCGCAGCCCTATCAGATCTGGGTCAGCTCGCTGCATGAACTGACCGTGGACGAACCGATCACCCTGGTGCTGGCCATCAAGGCCCAGGTGCCACTGGATCAGCTGCGTCAGCAGTTCCCCCTGCAAAGCAAGATCGCAACACCAGAAGGGATCCGGGAGTTGATTGCGCTACAACTGCCCGGCATCCCACTGCATGCACTACCCGTCGTTCCACGCCATCTGCCCTATCACGCCGGATTCTGCTACTTCCAGCTCGAACCACAAACCAGCGAGTGGCACACACTGCTCGAGGCTTCGCAACTGGCGTTGCATATTGCGGGCGAGTTTCCGGCGCTGGAGCTCCAGCTCTGGGCTATCCGCGGCTGAGTTGCGATCAACAAGGAGCAATTTGATGCACATGGTTTTACATAGACCCAATCCAGTCGTGGCGGCCCCCCAATCGTCACCTAGCCAGCCATCCGGTGGAGAACCAGGCCCGCTGATCACGCTCGCGACGCCGTTACTGTTACTGATGATCCAGCTGCGGCGCCAAGCCCGGCCAGCAGAAGAGACCAGGCTCTACCTGCACGTCAGCAACGAGATCCAGGCGCTGGATCCTCAATTGGTTCATCAGGGGTACGACCCGCAAACCATTCATGGCTTCCGCTATCTGCTCTGCTGTGTGCTGGATGAGGCGGTCATGAGCCAGTCATGGGGGAGTCAAGGCTGCTGGTCAAGCCATTCCCTGCTGACCCGCTTTCACAGCGAAAGCTGGGGAGGCGAACAATTTTTCGTGCGATTGCAGCGTTTGATGACACAACCAGAGATGCATATGGAGCTGCTGCAATTCGCCCACCTTTGTCTGTGCCTTGGCTATGAAGGGCGCTACCGGATCCAACCGCAGGGGGAAGTAGCCCTTCGTCGTCTGCAGACCCAACTTCATCAGTTGATCTACCCCGAGCTCTCGCCTCGTCATGCCGCCACCCTCCATCTGACACCGCAACCCCAACCGATGGTGTCCAGCGAACAGCAGCCACTACCGCTGATGCTCTACGGTCTGGGGCTGTTCCTGCTGCTGATGCTGGTGTTCCTCTGCTTTCATCAGAGCCTGGCACAACAAAGTGCCCAGATACTGCGCCTCTTACTGCCACCACTCCACTAGAGACCATCGAAACCACTGCAGACAGGAGAGAATATGTCCCTAAATAGATCTATAGCGCCGATGGTCACCGAGGCTGCGGCGATCACTAAAGATCCATGCGCAACCAGACTGATCGGAACGTCGCAACAGGTGCAAATGCTACGCCAGCAGATCCGCCTGGCTAGCCAGCATCACCTCTCCGTCCTGATCGAGGGAGAAACAGGAACGGGCAAGGAGGTTGTCGCCCGCCTGCTGCATGACCTATCCCCCAGAGCCCATGGCCCTTTCATCGCCATCAACTGTGCAGCCATCCCGGAGAGCCTGATCGAGAGTGAACTGTTCGGTTTTCAGAAAGGGGCCTTTTCCGGTGCCCTGCATCATCAGGCGGGGCTGCTAGCACAAGCTCATGGCGGAACCCTGTTTCTCGATGAGATCGGTGATATGCCACTGTCGATGCAAGCCAAACTGCTGCGGGTGTTGGAGAGTCGCCACTATCGCCCCTTAGGGGGCGGCGTGGAAAGACATGCCGACTTTCGCCTGGTCGCCGCCACACACCAACCGCTGACACAGCGGATCGACGAGCAGAGGTTTCGCGCCGATCTCTACCATCGCATGTGTCAATTTCAGATCCACTTAGTTCCCTTGCGAGAACGTAGCGAGGATATATCCCCGCTCTGCCTCCACTTTCTCCAGCTGATAGCCAAGCAGACGCAACGGCGTTGGGGAGCCTTGGATCCGACACTGCTTCATCAGTTGGAACACTATGCCTTTCCGGGCAATGTCCGGGAGCTCCGGAATCTGCTCGAGGTCATCTGCGCCCATACGAGCGAGGGCACTTCCCTCAGCCTCAAGGCTCTGCCAGAACAGTGGCAACACAGGCTTGCCAGTGGCGCGGCGCAAGATGAGTTCCAGCATATCCGCGATCTACGGCTGGCATTACGACGTTTCGAGGCCGAGGTGATCGGCGCTCGCTTGAATTTTTATCAGGGACATCGAGGCCGGACGGCCGCCAGCCTCGGACTCCCCAAGCGGACTCTGGATCACAAGTGCCAAAAGTTGGAGGTGCGCGGATGAAAGCCTATCGACGGGGCATTGGTTTATGGGTTTGCGCGATGGGCTGCCTGGCCTGCGAACCGACAATCGACCCGTGCCAGCAGCATCTCTCGCCGCTGTCACGACTGGCCTGTTATGATCGGGTGGCGGCTCGGCAGCCGACTATCAGCCCCTTCGCTCACTCCGCCCCCCAACTCACATCTTTTGTACTCAGCCGCGATGCCGACACGATCACGCTGAGCCGCCAGAGCCAAGGTGCGACCCTGCAGATCCGCTGCCAGAATCGGATAACTCATCTGGCCATTCACCTTTCCAACCCATGGCCGCACGCCCAGGCAGCCCCAACCACGCTGATCGATGGAAAAACACAGCCCATCAGCTGGTTTTTGCGACAACAATTGCGACTCCTGGAGGCCGGGCGCGGTCTGCCCGCCATTGATCACCTCAAACAGTGGCAACATGCCACGCTCCTGCAACTGGCGGACGCCGACGGCATCCGCTACAGCATTCCGTTGCAGGGATTGGCCAAAGAGTTACAGCCTCTGCGCCAGGCCTGTCACTGGTGATGCCCCTCATGCCTAACATTGCCATCCCCCCGGATCACCCCTGGTGCCAGCGATTGTTGATGCCACTCCCCCCCGAAGAGATACAA
>JAYRLO010000096.1:3325-9732 GCA_041905215.1 Aeromonadaceae bacterium | reverse complement strand
CTGCGCCAGGGATGGCGCGGCGGAGCCCCCATGGATGGGTTCACGGCGAGTCAGCGTGCGCTACCTTGTCGATGTAGCAGAGGTTCTCAACAGGTAATTGGGACAGTGCCAAAACAAAGGGCGAGCCATGAACACCGAAAGGTGCCATCGACTCGCCCTGTTTATCTCGACCAGAACCAGGGGTTCGGCCGCGAACCGTGATTACTTACGACGCCAGCTGGTGCCACCGGCACCATCTTCCAGAACAATCCCCATCTCGGTCAGACGGTTGCGCGCCGCATCGGCCGCTGGCCAATCCTTCGCCGCACGGGCATCGTTACGCGCCTTGATCAGTGCCTCGATTTCGGCCACTTCATCATCAGCCTCGTTACCCTTGAAGAAGGCTTCCGGATCCTGCTCCAGCAGCCCCAGCACACCACCCAGTTCGCGTAGACGCCCCGCCAGTGCCGCCGCCTCGGCCGCCCCCTCGCCCTTGAGGCGGTTGACCTCGCGGGCCAGATCAAACAGCACCGAATAGGCTTCCGGCGTGTTGAAGTCATCATCCATCGCCGCGCGGAAACGCTCGACATACGGCTCGCCACCGGCGGCTGCGACCACAGGCAGGCCACGCAACGCCGTGTAAAGACGCTCCAGCGCCGCACGCCCCTGATTGAGGTTCTCGTCGGAGTAGTTGAGCTGGCTGCGATAGTGACCGGACATCAGGAAGTAGCGCACCGTCTCGGCGTCATAAACCTTGAGCACATCGCGGATGGTGAAGAAGTTGCCCAGGGATTTTGACATCTTCTCCCGATCCACCATCACCATGCCGGTATGCATCCAGGTGTTGACGTAGGCGGTGTGGTGGGCGCAGCAGCTTTGGGCGATCTCGTTCTCATGGTGTGGGAACATCAGATCCGAACCGCCGCCATGAATGTCAAAATGGTTACCCAGGTGCTTGGAGTTCATGGCCGAACACTCGATGTGCCAGCCCGGACGCCCCGCCCCCCACGGCGACTCCCAGGTTGGCTCGCCAGGCTTGGACATCTTCCACAGCACGAAATCCAGCGGGTTGCGTTTGGCCTCTTCCACGCTGACCCGGGCACCGGCCTGCAACTGTTCCAGATCCTGACCCGAGAGACGGCCATAATCCGGGAAGCTGTCGATGGCAAACAGCACATCGCCATTGTCGGCGACGTAGGCGTTGCCATTGGCCAGCAGTTGTTCGACCAGGGCGATGATTTCACCGATGTGCAGCGTGGCGCGCGGCTCGATATCCGGACGTTGCAGATTCAGTGCATCGAAGTCGGCATGCATCTCGCCGATCAGACGCTCGGTCAGCGCCTCGCAAGACTCCTGGTTCTCGGCGGCACGCTTGATGATCTTGTCGTCCACATCGGTGATGTTGCGCACGAAATTGACCTGATAGCCGAGGTAACGCAGGTAACGCACCACCACATCAAAGCCGACAAAGGTGCGGCCATGGCCGATATGACACAGATCATAGATGGTCACCCCACACACATACATGCCCACCTGTCCGGGGCGGATCGGCTTGAATTCTTCTTTCTGGCGAGTGAGTGAGTTGTAAATCTTCAGCATGGAGATGACCTGTCTCAAAAAAAGCGAGGGGTCATTCTAGCGGCTCCGGGCGGAATTGACGAGGGGGCCAGGAGTTAGCCCCCGGGAATTGTTGAGGTTTCCTATAACCACCACTCCTGACAAAGGCCAAAGCGTTTGGCCAGTGCCAGATCCAGTGTCACCCGGTCATTGGACAGATAGACACCCTGCTCCAGGCCATCTGGCTCGAGTCCTAACTCGTGGCACAAGCTGCCCCAGGAGGTACAGTTTTCGCGCACATAGCCGATCGGCAGTTCGAGTCCAATATCGCGATCTTCATACATCATAGTCACCTCCGGTCTATCCTAAGGAGTCTTCTGCGGGCTCAACGACCCTGAGAGCTATCAGCCTGTTGCCCTGAGTATAGTTGCCCCCGGCCCCCGCGAGTCGGCTTCGGCGGCATCGAGGCTAGACATTGGCGAGCCAAGACCGCAGAATCTCACTCACTTTTTACAGGAGTTGCCGGCATCGGCTTTCAGCCATGGTCGGCAGCAACGGGCCAGTCTAACGCGCGGCCTATCCTATTGACTGATTCAATCCGCCCTTAGCGACGAGGAACCACCCATGATCACTCTGCACACCAATCGTGGTGACATCAAAATCGAACTGTTTGCCGACAAGGCCCCGATCACCTGCGCCAACTTCGAGCAATACTGCCGGGACGGTCACTACGATGGCACCCTGTTTCACCGCGTGATCAACGACTTCATGATCCAGGGCGGTGGCTATCTCTCCGGCTTTGTCGAAAAAGAGACCCGTGACCCCATCAAGAACGAAGCCAACAACGGTCTGGCCAACAAGGTCGGCACCCTGGCCATGGCTCGTACCAGCGATCCGCACTCTGCGACCGCCCAGTTCTTCATCAATGTGGCCGATAATAGCTACCTCAACTTCAAGAATGAATCCATGCAAGGCTGGGGTTACTGCGTGTTTGGTGCCGTGGTCGATGGCATGGACGTCGTCAACCAGATCAAGCTGGCCAAGACTGGCCGAGCTGCGGGTCACAGCGATGTGCCCAAAGAAGAGATCATCATCGAGCGCGTCACCGTCGCCTAACGGTGCCCTTGGTTGATCCGTTTCGGGCATGGCTTCGGCCATGCCCCTACCCCCTTCAGCTGGCGAGCGCCACCCTCAGAACCGAGCCCCGATGACGACCCTGTTTATCTCCGATCTGCACCTGTGCGAACAAAGACCCGATCTGACCGCGACCTTTCTGACCTTCTTGCAGCAGCAGGCGACCGAGGCCGAAGCGCTTTACATCCTGGGTGATCTGTTCGAGTTCTGGATTGGGGATGACGAAAATTCGCCACTGCAGCAGCAGATCGCGGACGCCTTGGCCGCCCTGCGCCAGCGAGGTACCGCCATCTATTACATTCACGGCAATCGCGACTTCATGATCGGCAAGGCCTTTGCCCGCGCCGCCAACTTGGTACTTTTGCCTGCCGAGCATGTTCTGACTCTGGAGGGGCGTCGCACCCTGCTACTGCACGGCGATCAGCTCTGCACCCTGGATGAGAAGTATCAACGCTTCCGCCGCATCACCAGCTGGCGCTGGCTACGCTGGATCTTCCTGCGTCTGCCGCTGAGCGAACGGATGAAGATCGCCGGCAAGATGCGCCAAGGCAAAAAAGGCAAGTCGCTGATGCTGATGGATGTTACCGCCGAGGCTGTCGAGCAGTTGATGCGTCACCATCAGGCCAGCCTGATGATCCATGGCCACACCCACAAACCGGCGCGCCACGCGCTGAACTTCGATATCACCCAAGCCGATGGGCAGACCCTGGCCGCGGAGCGGATCGTGCTCGGTGACTGGGATCGGGTATTGACCTACCTGAAAGCCGACGCCAGCGGGCTACACCTCATTGAACAGTCGGTGATCTCGGGGTAATTGCGTGCCCTGTTTCATTCGGGTTCCGCACCACCTCGTTTCCCAATGCCAAACTCCCGCAGCTTGTTGGCCACGGCGGTGTGACTGACCCCCAGTCGAGCCGCCAACTGACGACTGGACGGATAGAGCGGGTAAAGCCGCTCCAGCATCGCCCTCTCGAACCGCTTGCTCGCCTCGTTCAACGACCCGTCAAACCACTGATCCATCGCCAGCTCGGCCGTCGCGACGTGGGGCAGCCGCAGATCGTGGGGCTCCAGCTCGTCGCCATTGAGCAGGGTCAACGCCTGATAGAGAGCATTGCGCAGTTGGCGAACATTCCCCGCCCAGGGATAGCCCAGCAAAAATTCGTCCAGATGACGGGAAAAACGCGGCCGACTGCGCTGCAACTCGTCACAGATGCGGCCGACAAACTGCTGGGCCAGCGGCAAGATATCCGCCTGGCGTTGGCGTAGCGGCGGCATCTCGAGCCGCAAGACACTCAGCCGGAAGAAGAGATCTTCGCGAAACAGCCCCTGCCGCACCCGCTCCTCGAGGGATTGTCGACAGATGCAGAGGATGCGCACATCCACCAGCACCTGCTCGGTCTGCCCCACCCGATGGAAGCGGCCATCCTGCAACACCCGCAGCAGCTTGCTCTGCAGCAGTGGCGACATCTCGGCCACCTCGTCGAGCAGAAAGGAGCCGCCGCTGGCCTGCTCCAGCAACCCCTTCTTGCCGGGCCAATCCGGGCCAAAGGCGCCGGGGGCCGAGCCGAACAGTTCGTGTTCGGCTACCTCATCGGGCAGGGCCGCGCAGTTAAGAGCTAGCAAGGGTCCCTGGGCGCGCAGACTACCGCGGTGACAGGCGCGAGCCAGCATCTCCTTGCCGCTGCCGGTTTCCCCCTGGATCAACAGGGGCAGATCCTGCATCGCCAGACGGCGAGCCTGGTGCAAGACACCTTGCATCGCCGGGCTTTGGGCGGTGAATAGCTCGAAACGACTGTCATCATGGGCATGTAGCAGATTGAAGTGGTGGCCAACCCGGCGTGCCGATTTGAGGATCACCAGGGCACCGGCCAGTGCCATCGACTCACCGATAGCCGGATCCAGCGATGCCGGGATCGAGACCGGCAGCAGATCGGCCAGATAGTCCTCGCCGGCGAAGGCCAACTTGCAGGTCTCCCCCTGCTTCGCCCCCTCCTGCAACCACTGGGCGAAGGCAAACCCCTTGAGAAAGGAGCCAACCTGCAGCCCCAGAATATCCTTCAATTCGAGACGCAAGATGTTGAGCACAGCCTCGTTGACATGGTGGATACGGCCCCGCACATCCAGGGTGAAGATCAGATCCGGCAACGCCTTCATCAGCGCCTGCATCTGGTGATGTTCGCGCTCCGAAGGCATGAAGGGCACCGTCTTGACGTCCAGCACCCCATGGATACGACGGATCTCCGGCATCAACTGCTGCAGGCGCTCGAAGCCCAATTCGGGAAAATGGAGATAGATGAAGCCCCCGGCCTCATCCAGCTCGATGCCGCGCAAGTCGATGGCATGCTCCTCCAGCCGCGCCAGCAGCTCGCGCGTCAACCCAAGACGATCTTCACAACTGACCTGTAACCGCATGCTCGCTCCGCGACTCCTTTGTTGCTCTCCGGTCGGTGAAACCGTCCGCCCCTAGCTGACTATCCGGCTACCATGTAGCTCGCAAGCACCCGTGGCCTGCGCCACACTCACGAGGTTATCCTGCGTGATACCGCCGCCAGGCATGATGATGAGACGCCCACTCGCATAGGTCACCAAAGTTCTGAGATGATCGATATTCTGCGGCGCAGAGCCAACGCCACCCCGCGTCAGGATGCGCGTCACGCCGACCGAGGCCAACCAGTCGATGGCCGCCAACTGCTCATCTCGCGGTAAGGCATCGAAGGCCATATGAAAAGTGACCGCCATGCCACCGACTTCGCGCAACAGGCGATTGATGACATCCATATCCAGGTGTCCGGCCGCATCCAGCGCACCGATAACCACACCGTCAAAGCCAAGTTCACGACAAAAAGCAATGTCCTGACACTGGATCGCCACCTCATCCGGCGTGTAGTGAAAATCACCACCGCGAGGACGAATGATAACATGCACAGGCAGCGACAAGGCGGCTCTGGTCATGCGTAACGTCCCTGGCCCCGGGGTCGTACCCCCCTCGGCGAGGTTGTCACATAGCTCGATACGTTCGGCGCCTGCTGCCGCCGCTCGCAGCGCATCCCGATAGCTGCCGACGCAAGCTTCTCGAATCAGCATCCTCACGTCTCCTGCAGTTCGACTCGCTGAGCCGATTGAACACCTGCCTCGTTGACCTCAACCGATGGCGATGCCGATCCACGCTGACTGATGATCACCCCGAGCAAGACGACACCGCAGGCGAACAGCTGCAGTGTATTCATCGCCTCCCCAAGGAACCAGTAAGCCAGAAACAGGGTAAAGACCGGGATCAGGTTGGTATAAGCACTGGCGATGGTGACGGGCAGCTGGGTGATGGCCCAGTTATACAACACATACGCCCCCAGGGTGACACATGCACCCAGATAGAGCACAGCCGTCAGCTCGCGCAGACCAAACTGCAACGGCACAGGCTCACTCCAGGCTAGGGGCGCAAAAAACAGTACGCCGATGAAGGCCTGCATCGCGGTCAAAAACAGTGGGCTGTAACGACTGGAGAGGCGCTTGAGGATCACCGAATAACAGGCGGCGCAGGCCATGGCCCCCAACTCCAGCAGGTTACCGAGCACAGGATTGGGCGCCCCGGACTGCTCATCCCCGGTCAGAGTCAGCACCACAACCCCGGCCAGCGCCAGCAAAAAGCCCAGTAACTGCCCCCGTCGGACTCGCTCTCCGAGCAGGGCAAAAGCCATCACCGAGACCATCAGGGGCAGAGTCGCCGTCACCATGCCCGC
>JAYRLO010000096.1:0-3315 GCA_041905215.1 Aeromonadaceae bacterium | reverse complement strand
GCCCGCTTGACCGGCACTGGTGTGATTCAATGCATTGGCTTCCAGCAGAAAATAGAGACAGGGTTCCGTCAGAGTCATCAAGGCCAGCCAACGCCAGTCACCGGCCTGATAGCGGATGCGGCGCCAGTACTTGAAGAGCAACAGAAAACAGACCGAGGCAACCAGCATACGAGCACAGATCACCTGCCCCGGCCCCCAGACAGCCAACAGATTCTTGAGGGCGATGAAGGCACTCGACCACAGCAACATCGCCAACGTCAGGGCCGCCATCGGCAACCAGGATGGCCGCTGTTTTATCATGCAATACCTCGTCATGTTTACCGGATAAGGCCACGGAGCCAGTATCCAAGGCTCGCCAGTCTAACACTCCACCCGCGGATCACCAGCCATTGGCAGGTCGGGAGTTCCTCTACGGTTTTTATGGTTGTTATGGCTCTCTCTTAGTCTGATAATGAGCGCCATTTTCCTTGGCCCCATCGTCGCTATGAGTGAATACCTGCTGCTGTTTCTTAGCACCGTCTTGGTCAACAACTTCGTGCTCGTTAAATTTCTCGGGCTCTGTCCCTTCATGGGCGTATCCAAGAAACTCGAGCCCGCCATCGGTATGGGGCTGGCCACCGCCTTCGTCCTGACACTGACATCGGCCTTCTGCTACCTGGTGGATCACCTGATGCTGATCCCGCTGGAGATCGAATATCTGCGCACCATGGCCTACATCCTGGTCATTGCGGTCGTCGTCCAGTTCACCGAGATGGTGGTTCACAAGACCAGTCCAGATCTCTATCGACTGCTGGGCATCTATCTGCCCCTCATCACCACCAACTGCATAGTCCTGGGTCTGGCCCTGCTCAACGTCACGGCCCAGCACAACTTCCTGCAAAGCCTGGTTTATGGGTTGGGCGGCGGGCTGGGCTTCTGCCTGGTGTTGATGCTGTTTGCTACCCTGCGTGAGCGCTTGGCCGCGGCCGATGTCCCTGCGCCATTTCGCGGCATCGCCATTGCGATGATCACGGCAGGCCTGATGTCGCTCGCCTTCATGGGCTTTACCGGGCTGATCAAACAGTGACCATGAATCATATTCTGCTTGTTATTGCACTCTTCTCGTTATTGGCGCTGCTGTTCGGTCTGCTGCTCGGTTACGCCGCCATCCGTTTTCGAGTCGAGGCGGATCCTGTCGTCGAAAAGCTCGATGCCCTGCTGCCACAGACCCAGTGCGGCCAGTGCGGCTACCCGGGGTGTCGCCCCTACGCCGAAGCCATTGCCAATGGCGATGCCATCAACAAGTGCGTGCCTGGCGGCGAGCCAACCATCAAACGCATCGCCGAACTGATGGGAGTCGAGGTGCCGGTCGATGGGCCCGTGGAACTGCCCATCAAGAAGGTTGCCTTCATTCATGAGGATCTGTGCATCGGTTGCACCAAGTGCATCCAGGCCTGCCCAGTCGATGCCATCGTCGGTGCCGCCAAGATGATGCATACGGTGATCAAGAGTGAATGCACCGGCTGCGATCTCTGTGTCGATCCCTGCCCCACCGACTGTATCGAGATGATTGAAGTGCCCACCACCCCGGACACCTGGAACTGGGACCTGGAAACTATTCCGGTAAGGATGATCAAATGACCCTGAGCCGAGTCATCGACAAGATCTGGCAAGGCAAGCTGTGGGACTTCCATGGCGGCATTCATCCGGATGAACACAAGGTCGAATCCAGCGAAGTACCACTGGTCGAAGCCGCTCTGCCCCCCGTGTTGGTATTGCCGCTGAAACAACACATTGGCTCTAGCGCCGAAGTAATGGTGCGAACCGGTGATCGAGTGCTGACCGGCCAGCCGTTGACCCTTCCGGAGTCACGCATGCAGGTGCCGATCCATGCCCCGACCTCCGGCGTCATCAGCAGCATAGCGCCTCATACCGTGGCTCACCCCTCGGGCTTGAGCGAGCTGTGTATCCATATTCAGCCCGACGGTCTCGATGAGTGGCGTGAACGACTCCCGTGGCCCAACTACCGCGAGCAGAGTCCGCTGGATCTGGTACACCGCATCCATGAGGCGGGCATCGTCGGTTTGGGTGGCGCAGGTTTCCCGACCGACGTCAAACTGGCCACCGGCCGCGAGAAGGTCGAGATCCTGATCATCAACGGCGCCGAGTGTGAGCCCTACATCAGTTGTGATGATCGCCTGATGCGCGAAGAGGCCCAACGCATCGCCGAAGGGATCGACATCATCCGCCATATCCTCAAACCGAGACTGGTCCTCATCGCCATCGAGGATAACAAGCCGCAAGCCATCGCCGCGATGCAGGCGGTGGTCGATGGCGAGCAGGTGCAGGTGCGGGTGATTCCGACCAAGTATCCCTCCGGCGCCGCCCGTCAGCTCATCGAGATCCTGACCGGCCGCCAGGTGCCATCGGGCAAGCGATCACTGACTTTAGGCGTAAACATGCTCAACGTCGGTACCGTCTTCGCCGTGCGCCAGGCAGTCATCGAGGATGAGCCCCTGATCCGTCGCGTCGTCACCCTGACCGGTGAACGCTTCGGTAAACCGGGGAATGCCTGGGTACGAATTGGTACTTCGGTGCGCTGGCTGCTGGCCCAGTTTCAGCTCAACCCGGAGCCGCGGCAACGCATCATCATGGGTGGCCCCATGATGGGCTTTACCCTGCCCCATGCCGACGTACCCATCATCAAGACCAGCAACTGCCTGATGGCTCCCAGCGAAGCTGAACTGCCGCCGCCTGGCGACGAACAAAACTGCATTCGCTGCAGCCAGTGTGCCGACGCCTGCCCGGTCAGTCTGCTGCCCCAGCAGCTCTACTGGTACAGTAAGGCTGGCGAACACGACAAGGCTCAGGAGTACCACATCGATGACTGCATCGAATGTGGCGCCTGTGCCTGGGTCTGCCCCAGCAGCATTCCGCTGGTGCAGTACTATCGCGAAGAGAAGGCTGAACTGCGTCGCCTACAAGAAGAGGCCGAGCAGGCCGAGCGGGCCAAGCAGCGCTTCGAGGCCAAGAAACAGCGGTTGGAGGCCGATCGCATCAGTCGTGAGGCTCGCCACCAGCAAGCCAGCCAGGCCCGTCGCGAGCAACTGCAACAGCAGAGCCCGGATGGCATAGACCCTGTTGCCGCCGCTCTGGCTCGCGTCAAGGCGCGCCAAGCCGAACTAGCCAAGCAACCCGCGGCCGCCATCGATCTGACCGCCGAGGCCATGCAAGCGGCGCGAGCCGCTCGCAAGCAGCAAGCGCAAGCCCGTCAGCAAGAATCAGCAACAGAGCCTGCTGCGATTGCCCCCGCAGATACTTGCCAAGCCAACCGTC
>JAYRLO010000095.1:0-9742 GCA_041905215.1 Aeromonadaceae bacterium | reverse complement strand
AAGATCGACTCCATCCTGGCGCCGGTTCTGGGGCTGGGCAACTATACCGCCGAGGTGGATGTCAGCCTGGACTTTACCCAGGAGGAGGAGACCCGCAAACGCTACAACCCGGATCTGCCTGCGGTGCGCTCCGAAGTGACTCTCGAAGAGAACAACATGGGCTCGGGCAACTCCGGAGTTCCGGGGGCGCTCTCAAACCAGCCTCCTGCCGCCAGCGCGATTCCCGAACAGGCGACGGGCTCTGCTGGTCAAAGCCAGACCAACGCACGTAGCCGCAAAGAGGCGACCCGCAACTATGAGCTGGACACCACGGTCAGCCATGTTCAACGGGCTGCTGGTGGCATCCGTCGTCTGACCGTCTCCGTTGGTGTGGATTACAAGAATGTCACCGCGGAGGATGGTAAAACTACTCGGGAGCCACAGACCCAGGCCGAACTGGACACCATTCGCCGCCTGCTCAAGGGTGGGCTTGGTTTTGATGTTTCGCGTGGCGACAGCCTGGAGGTAGTCAGCCTGCCGTTTAATCGTCCGGAGCTCGATGCAACCGCAGCGGAAACCTCACTGCTGGATGATCCCCGTTTCCTCAGTGCTGTCCGCATTTCGGCCTCGGTGCTGGTGATCATTGTCCTGATTGTTTCTGTTGTGCGCCCTATGCTCAGCAAGCTGCTCTATCCAGAACACAAGCCAGAGGGGCGTGAAGTGGATATGGATGCTTCAGTTGCATTGGAGGGGGATGACGAATTGAGCCTGCTGGCCAGCCAAGCCGAGATGCAGGAGCCTGTATTCGGGGTGCGCAATGGCCAACTGGTACTGCCGGATCTGCATCGTGATGAAGATCTGCTGCGGGCGGTGCGGGCCCTGGTGGCCAATGAGCCGGATCTGGCTGCTCAGGTGGTCAAGGAGTGGGTTCTTAAGGAAATGGCAAAATGAGCGAAAAGAATCAGATTTCCAGCGAGCAGAAGCAACTGCTTGATGCCATGACCGGTATGGAGATGGCGGCCGTGTTGATGTTGAGCCTCAACGAAGAGGATGCGGCGCAGATTTTCCGCCATCTGGAGCCTAAACAGGTCCAGCGGCTCGGTATGTCGATGGCCTCGATGAAGGATTTCAGTCATGACAAGGTGACTGCCGTTCATCGTCAGTTCATCGAAGATATCCAGAAATACTCCAACATAGGTATTGGCAGCGAAGACTTCGTGCGTAAGGCGTTGGTGGCAGCCTTGGGTGAAGATAAGGCCGGAAATCTGGTCGATCAGATCATCATGGGCTCTGGTGCTCGCGGCCTGGATTCGCTCAAGTGGATGGATGCGCGGCAGGTGGCCAGCATCATCCAGAATGAACACCCGCAGATCCAGACCATAGTGCTCTCCTATCTGGATCCGGAGCAGTCTGCCGAAATTTTGAGCCAGTTCCCGGAGCAGGTACGGCTCGATCTCATCATGCGGATTGCCAACCTCGAAGAGGTACAACCGGCAGCACTGCAAGAGCTCAATGACATCATGGAGAAACAGTTTGCCGGTGCGGCCGGTGCCCAGGCGGCCAAGATGGGTGGCCTGAAGGCGGCTGCCAGCATCATGAACTACCTCGACACCAACGTCGAAGGTCAGTTGATGGATGCGATCCGCGACTCCGACGAAGAGATGAGCCAGCAGATCCAGGATCTGATGTTTGTCTTCGAGAACCTCATCGATGTCGACGACCGGGGGATCCAGACCCTGTTGCGCGAGGTTCCGGGCGAACTGTTGCAGAAGGCACTCAAGGGTGCCGACGATCAGCTCAAGGAGAAGATTTTCAAGAATATGTCGAAACGGGCAGCCGAGATGCTGGCCGAAGATCTCTCCGCGATGGGACCTGTGCGTGTCAGCGATGTCGAGGCGGCCCAAAAAGAGATACTGTCGGCGGCGCGTCGTCTGGCCGATGCGGGCGAGATCATGCTGGGTGCCGGTGGCGGCGACGACTTCCTGTAATCTGGTTACAGCCCCATTCATGATGAGGGGCGCGCATGACTCGCGATGGAGGTTAAGTTGGATCCGAAACATACCAAGCCCGTAGCCGGTGAAGAGGCTGACTCTCGCGAATCGATTGCCGCCTGGGACTGGCCGTTAATGGATAAGCCCGATGTGGTGGCCGAGAGCAATGTTCTGGGCTATGCCGCCAACTGGTATGAGGCCGAACAGCAGCCACAGCAGGCTGAAGATGACGATGAACTTGAGCCGGAACAGCAGCCGTTGACCCTCGAAGAGATCGAGGCGGTGAGGCAAGCGGCCTATGATGATGGGTTTGTCGAAGGGCGTGAGGCGGGTTTTGCCCAAGGGCTGGAGGAGGGTCGCCAGCAGGGGCTGCAAGAGGGGCATCAACAAGGCTTCGAGCAGGGGCAGACCGAGGGGCTGACTCTTGGTAAATCGCAGATTGATGAACAGGCGGCTCATTGGAAGCTGCTCGCAGAACAGCTGACCAAGCCCTTGGCACAGATGGATGAGCAGGTTGAACAACAGCTGGTCTACCTGGCTCTGCGCCTGGCCAAGAGTCTGATCCGCCATGAGGCCAAGACCTCGCCCGATCTATTGCTCACCTCGCTGAAGGAGGCGGTTGCCCTGCTGCCCTGTGCCGAGGAGGGGATCACGCTCTCGCTGCACCCGGAGGATCTGCAACTGATCCGCGATGTCTACAGCGAGGAGGAGTGTCAGCGTCGCGGTTGGACGCTGCAGGCCGAGCCTGCGTTGCAGCGCGGCGATTTGCAGCTGGCCAGCCGAACCTCAAGCATCGACTGGATGCTTGAGGAGCGCATCGACAATCTGCTGCGTAACTTTTTACGCAGTAACCTGGGGGCCAAGCCATGAGTCTGCTGCAGCGGTTGCAAGGCTATCGGGTTCCCGATATGACGACGCGACCGAGCGTAGCGGGTAAATTGACCCGAGTCGTGGGACTGACCCTGGAGGCCATCGGCTGCCGAGCGGCGGTCGGCTCCCTCTGTCGCATAGACACTCTGGACGGTTACCTGGAGGCCGAAGTCGTCGGCTTTGCTGGCGATAAACTGTTTCTGATGCCCAGCGAACAACTCAAAGGGGTCATCCCAGGGGCCAAAGTCACACCCATCAGCGATGAACATGGTATTCCGGTTGGCATGAGCCTGCTGGGGCGAGTCATCGATGGTGTCGGGCAGCCGCTCGATGGGCTGGGGCCGATCCTGACGGCCGAGTCAGCCTTGCTGGTCAATCGTCGGCTCAATCCACTGGCGCGCAAACCCATCAATCAACCGATGGATGTTGGGGTGCGGGCGATCAATGCGATGCTCACCGTTGGTCAAGGCCAGCGGATGGGCCTGTTTGCCGGTTCCGGCGTGGGTAAATCGGTATTGCTGGGGATGATGACCCGGGGGACCACGGCCGATGTCGTCGTCGTTGGCCTCATCGGGGAGCGGGGACGGGAAGTCAAAGAGTTCATCGAAGAGATCCTGGGCGCCGAAGGGCGGGCTCGCTCTGTGGTGGTGGCGGCTCCAGCCGATGCCTCGCCCTTGATGCGTCTGAAAGGGTCGGAGACTGCTCTGACGATTGCCGAGTATTTCCGCGATCAGGGATTGAACGTCCTGCTGCTGATGGATTCGCTGACTCGTTATGCCCAGGCCCAGCGGGAGATCGCCCTGGCCATCGGCGAACCACCGGCGACCAAGGGATACCCGCCATCCGTTTTCGCCAAATTACCGGCGCTGGTGGAGCGTGCTGGCAATGGCGCCGAGGGGCAGGGGTCGATCACCGCATTTTTCACCGTATTGACCGAGGGTGACGATCTGCAAGATCCGATCGCCGATGCCGCGCGTGCCATCCTCGACGGTCACATCGTCTTGTCGCGGGAGCTGGCCGATAGTGGCCACTATCCGGCGATTGACGTCGAAAAGTCCATCAGCCGGGTGATGCCCATGGTGACATCCGAAGAGCACATGATGATGGCGCGCACCGTCAAACAGTGCTATTCGCTCTATCAGCAAAACCGCGATCTCATCACCATAGGTGCCTATCAGAAGGGGGCGGATCCCCGTCTGGATCAGGCCATCGCCATCCGTCCGAAGTTGGAGCAATTCTTGCAACAGAAGATGAAAGAGGTGGTGCCCTACAGTGATTGTCTGCAGGGACTGCAACAGGTGGCAATGACGCTGCTGCGTGGTCGGAGTTAGTCATCCGGCCCGACTAGAAAGGGCGCAATAAATCATGAGCAAGGCCATCCAACTATTGATTGAACGTCTGCTGCAGGCGGAAGACCGCGCGGCGCGGGCCTTGGCCATGGCCCGCCAGGATCAGCAACGCTATGAGTCGCAACTGGAGGCGCTCAATCAGTACCGTGAGAATTACAGCGGTCAGCTGACCGATCGTGGCAGTCAGGGATTGACCAGTTTCCAATTCGGCCACTACCAAGCCTTCATCAACAAGCTTGATCATGCGGCGCAACAACAGCTGCAGGGGTTACGCCAGGTGCGGCAAGTGACGGAAAAACGTCGCCAGGAGTGGCTCGATATTCAGCAACAGCGCAAGGCGTTGGAAACTCTGATGTCTCGCAAGGCTGCCCAGGAGGCTCTCAAGGTGGCCCGCCAGGAGCAAAAACTGCTCGATGAGTTTGCAACTTTTCGCTATTTCCACCGCCAGGTCGAGTCGTGATGCTTCTGGCCCGAAACTTGCCAGATACTTTTTAACGATACTCTTTTCGTGACCCGACGTTCGACTCCGAGTGGATGCGGCACAGTTTCTTCAGCTCAAGGTGGCATGTGATGATGCAGGTAACTAACACGCTCAATATCGACATCTCGACCGAGATCAAGGCACCCTCGGCCACGCCGGCCTCCGGAGCGGATCGCGATTTTTCGTCGGTGTTGGATACGCAGACAACGCCAACTCGCGCCCCATCAGAGAGCCGTACCCCGTCGAGGTCCGAGGCAAGAGTTGCTGCATCTTCGACGCGCACTGAAACTGATAAAAGCACTGAAAAATCAGACAATAAAGCGAAAAAAACAGAAGCCTCTGAGCCCAAGGATGAACTGGCATCCAGTGAGCAGATCGTCCTGGATGATGACGTTGATGGGGACAAGTTGGAGGCGGATGCCAAGTCAGAAGATGAGAGTGAACACTCGGATAGTGCAGCGGATCTCTCACAACTTTCACCGGATGCTGATGACGCGTTACCGACGATTGATCCTGCGCTGACGGGAATCGATTTCTTACAACACCTGCAAACGAGCCTGACGACAAGTACGGAGCTGGCCCGGACATCTGACCTCGCGGCCAGTGAAGATGGCGAGGGTGCTGAGGATGAGGCGGCAATCGACGGCAATAGCTTGCCTCCGGATGCGTTGGCTCAAGCGGCTGCTGAGGAGGGGGACCTTCTCGGCGAGGCGGCATTGGCCGCCCGAGCCCGGACCAAGGCGGGGGCCGACAGCATCGATTCTGAATCCAAAGGCGGGACGGATGGTTCCACCACCGTTGATACCCCAGCTCAAGAGTCTGCAGATGAACCCGTGGTCGCTGCCGTCGCTGTGCCGGGGCAGGAAAAACCGACCTCGGCGGGCAGTCGCGATAGCAGTGCCGAGGTGGCACAGTTGGCGGCCCTGTTTGCTGGTGGCAGTAAACGGGAGGTAGCGAGTCCTGCGACAACGGCTACAGAGAAGACGATTACGTCGCTGGATGCTGCGGCGCAAGAGGCTGCCGCGTCAGCTGGCGTTACTGGAGAGTTAGAGTCGAGCCAGAGTGGCTCCACTTCAGCAGGCGATGGCTCTTTGCCAGAGAGCGCCAGCCACTTGAAATCGTTAAGCGAATCCGTGCGTAGTGGCGCGACGGAAGCCGGTACTGCCTACCAGCAGATACTCCAGCGTGCATCGACCGATGGTGCCGAGGTGACTGCGCAGGGACGGGATAAATCCATGCTCTTTTCTGCCGTCCATCTGGCCAATGCGCAACAGGCTGCGCCTGAACTGGCGGAGCGGATGACGCTGATGATCGGCCAGAAATGGCATGAGGCGGAGATCCAACTCGAGCCTCAAGGTCTGGGAAAGATGAGCATACAGCTCTCTATCGATCAGGATCAGAAAGCGAACGTGCAGTTTGTGGTGCAGCAGGGCAATGCTCGGGAGTTGCTGGAACAGGCGTTACCGAAATTGCGCGACATGCTGGCCAACCAAGGGGTGCAATTGGGGCAAACCAGCGTGCAGCAACAGGCCGCCGGTCAACAGCAGTCCCAAGGGCAGCTGGCGCAGCAAGGACAGGGGCGTGGTGAGGGTGGTAGTGGCTGGCAGCGCGGACAAAATAGTCAGGGTGAGGCCGTAGACGTTCAGAATCTGGCCATTCATTCGACCGGTGCCGCAGGAATTGATTTCTACGCTTGATGCAAACCGATCCACGCTTATGATAAGCAACAGATTTTGATGACCCAAGCCGGAGCCGGAAGCCATGGCCGAAGAAGAACAACTGGAACTCAAGCCCCAAGGGGGCAAGAAAAAACTGCTGCTGCTCATCGGTGTGGTGCTGGTCTTGCTGATCGGTGGGGGTGTCGGTGGTTGGTTGATGCTATCGGGCGGGGACGAGAAAGAGAAAGAGAAAGATCACGCCAAGAAAGAGGAGGGCGGACAGGCTCAGAGTCCAGAAGAGGAAGCCGCAGCCAAAGCCGCCAAGATGGCGATGTATGTGGTTCTACCTCGCCCCTTTGTCTTCAACGTCGCCGCTAAACCCAGATATCGGCTGGTGCAGATCAAGGTCGCCTTGATGGTGCGTGGGGCGGCCAACGAAGCGCTCGCCAAGTTGCACACCCCTTTGATCGAAGGGGCTATGTTTCGAGTGTTTGCCGCTTCGACAACCCAACAATTGGAGTCTGTCGAAGGTCGTAGCAAGTTACGCAGTGATGCTTTGGCCGCGGTGCGCCAGTCGCTGCATGAGGTGACCCAACAAGACGTGGTGGAGCAGGTGCTGTTTACCGGCTTTGTCATGCAGTAGGTGAAACGTGAGCGATCTGTTAACACAGGACGAGATCGATGCCCTATTACACGGGGTCGATGAGGTAGAAGAAGAGGATGTGGAGCTGGGCACAGCCCCAGGAGTCACCACGTTCGATTTTTCATCCCAGGACCGCATAGTCCGGGGCCGGATGCCAACTCTCGAGTTGGTCAATGAGCGTTTTGCCCGCCACATGCGTATCAGCCTCTTCAACATGATGCGCCGCACTGCGGAAGTCTCGATCAACGGTGTGCAGATGCTGAAATTCGGCGAGTACGTGCATACCCTGTTTGTTCCAACCAGTCTGAACATGGTGCGCTTCCGTCCATTGAAGGGGACGGCGCTGATCACCATGGAGGCGCGGTTAGTCTTCATTCTGGTGGAGAACTTCTTTGGTGGCGATGGTCGTTATCACGCCAAGATCGAAGGGCGGGAGTTTACGCCAACCGAGCGACGCATCATTCAGATGCTGCTCAAGCTCGTTTTTGAGGATTATAAGGAGGCCTGGGCGCCGGTCATGGATGTGGAGTTTGAGTATCTCGACTCCGAAGTGAACCCGGCGATGGCCAACATCGTCAGCCCGACAGAAGTCATCGTCGTCAGTTCGTTCCATATTGAGCTGGACGGGGGCGGGGGCGACTTCCACGTCGCCATGCCTTACTCAATGCTGGAGCCGATCCGCGAGTTGCTCGATGCCGGTGTGCAGAGCGACAAGGGGGATACCGACCTGCGTTGGAGTAAGGCGCTGCGTGATGAAATCATGGATGTACAGGTTGGTTTGTCGACCCGACTGCTGCAAACCGAAGTTTCCTTACGGCAACTGATGGAGCTCAAGGCGGGCGATATTATTCCGGTGGTGATGCCGGAGTCATTGCTGGTCTTCGTTGAGGACTTGCCGACCTTCCGCGCCAAGCTGGGGCGAACCCACGACAAGGTGGCCATCAAGATTGCCGAGAAGATCAAACGACCGGATTCGGTCAAGAATGAGATGACGCTGGTGACCCGAGGCGGTATGCGGATCGACGGCGTGGCTGAGCTCGAAGAGCTTGAAAAAAGCATTGAGGACGATGAGTGATGGATGATCAGGATCTGATGGCCGACGCCTGGGCAGCGGCACTGGGCGAACAGGCGGAGAGCGAGGTCAAACCGGCCAAGTTGGAAGAGTTTGATGCCTCTGAGCCCATCTCTGCCGAGGAGCGACGCAAGCTGGATGCCATTCTGGATATTCCGGTCACCATTACCATGGAGGTCGGACGTAGCCAGATCAGCATTCGGAACCTGCTGCAGTTGAACCAGGGCTCAGTGGTCGAGCTCGATCGGGTTGCTGGGGAGCCTCTGGATGTGCTGGTTAACGGCACTCTGATCGCGCATGGCGAAGTGGTGGTCGTCAACGACAAGTTTGGTATCCGTCTGACCGATGTCATCAGTCAGACCGAACGGATTAAGAAACTCAAATGAGAAATTTTGCATGGTTGGGGCTTTGGGGGGCTTGGCCTGTGATGGCCGCCGGGCAGGCGCCGACCACGGATCTGTTGCAGTGGCTGGTCAGTTGCTTTCTGGTCATAGGCCTCATCCTGGCATTGGCCTGGTTGCTTAAAAAGAGTCGACTGGTGCCAGCTATGGCGCAGAATCAGCTGCGGGTAATCAGTGTCCTGCCGCTGGGTAATCGGGAGAAGTTGCTGGTGGTCAAGGTGGGGGAGCAGCAGGTGCTGCTCGGCATGACTCCTGCCAACATCAACCTGTTATGCCAGTTGGATAGCCCATTGGCGGAACCGCCCGCGACTATGCCGTTTGCGGCGCAGTTGGCAAAATTGATGAAGCCGGGAGCAACGGCTGATGGCGCGTTGAATCCGGTAGGGGGCAAGGATGAAGCTTAACTGGTGCTGGTTACTCCTGGTGCTTTGTGCCCCGTCGGTGTGGGCGCAGACGGGGGGACTCTCGGCCGTCACCATCACGACCAATCCAGATGGTTCGCAAGAGTACAGTTTGACTCTGCAGATCCTGGCGCTGATGACGGCGCTGACCTTTTTGCCCTCGATCGTCATCATGATGACCTCGTTTACCCGCATCATAGTGGTGTTGTCTATCCTGCGGCAGGCAATCGGTCTGCAGCAAAGCCCGTCGAACCAGATCCTGATTGGTCTGTCGCTATTTCTCACTCTGTTCATCATGACGCCGGTTTTTGATCGCATCAACGATGAGGCGCTACAGCCCTATCTCAACGAGCAGATCACCTCCCGCGAGGCCTTTGATAAGGCCCAGATCCCTCTGCATCAATTCATGCTGGGACAGACGCGCATCAAGGATCTCAATAGCTTCATGGAGTTTGCCAATGTTCATGTCGACAAACCGGAGCAGGTGCCGATGCGGGTGCTGATCCCGGCGTTTATGATCAGTGAACTCAAGACGGCATTCCAGATTGGTTTCATGATTTTCCTGCCATTTTTGGTTATCGACCTGGTGGTGGCGAGTATCTTGATGGCGATGGGGATGATGATGCTCTCGCCCATGCTGATCTCGTTGCCATTTAAGTTGATGCTGTTTGTGCTGGTGGATGGCTGGACCCTGATCATGGGGTCGCTCATCAGCAGCTTTGGCATCGGGGGGGGAGGATGAATCCAGAAGCGTTTGTCGATGTGTTCCGTGAGGCTCTCGGGATCGTCAGCCTGCTGGTGAGTGCGACCATTATTCCCAGCCTGCTGATCGGCCTGGTGGTCTCTATCTTTCAGGCGGCCACCTCCATCAACGAACAGACGCTCAGTTTCTTGCCA
>JAYRLO010000094.1:0-9743 GCA_041905215.1 Aeromonadaceae bacterium | reverse complement strand
CATGCCTCTAACGAGCGGTTCCGACTCATCACAGCGACTTGGGTAGCGCTAAGCTGACCCTCTGCGCCAGGGATGGCGCGGCGGAGCCCCCATGGATGGGTTCACGGCGAGTCAGCGTGCGCCACCTTGTCGATGTGCAGATATTCTCCACAGGTAATTGGGGGCATAGCCTTCACTAAGCGTCATGTGCTAAAGGTGAATTGGCGCAAGGCATCTCCGGGCTCAATCACGCAAAATAGTCCGATTCACGCTTCGTCCGGCTTTCGATGCAGGGGTATGCATGCTTGCTCTCGTCATTGGCATTAGTATCACCATCCTCGTGGGGTATCACATTCTCAAAGGGTACGCCGCCAGCGGTGTCTTGCTGGCCGGGGGGCTGGTGTTGCTCTGCGTCAGCGCGGCTGTGGGTAACCGGATCCTGCCTCCAGAGGTGGCTAGCACGGGTAACCCTCTCGGTGATGTCATTGACTTCATCCGCTACCTGTTAGTCGATCGAACCGCTGGCCTCGGCTTGATGATCATGCTGTTGTGCGGGTTTGCCGCCTACATGACTCATATCGGTGCCAACCAGATGCTGGTGCGATTGCTGAGCAAACCGGTGACGTTTGTGCGATCTCCCTATCTGTTGATGGTGGTGGCCTATTTTGTTGCCTGTGCCCTGTCACTGGCCGTCAGCTCGGCCGTGGGGCTGGGTGTTCTGCTGATGGCAACTCTGTTTCCCTTGATGGTCAATCTGGGAGTCTCCCGTGCCGCGGCGACGGCGATCTGCGCCTCGCCAGCTGCCATCATTCTGGCTCCGACTTCTGGCGATGTTGTCATCGCCGCCGAGGCCTCCGGCATGGAGCTGCTGCCATTTGCCTTTGGACTATCCCTGCCGATCTCCATCTGTGCCATGGCTGGAATGGGGGTTGGTCACTACTTCTGGCAACGCTGGCTTGATAAGCGCCAGGGTGTTAAGCCCGAGATGGTGAAACATCCGCATCCGCAGGTCGTAGCACCACGCGGTTATGCGCTGCTACCTTGTCTGCCACTACTTGGTATTTTCCTGTTTGATGGCCGCTACGATGTGCGTCTGGACATCAATGCCATCATCATTTTTTCTCTGCTGGTGGCCGCACTGAGCGAATTTGTTCGCAAGCGGGATGCCCGCAAACTGTATGACGGCTTACAGGCGGCTTATCATGCCATGGCAGAGGCTTTTGCGTCTGTGGTCATCCTGCTGGTGGCGGCCGGGGTGTTCGCCCAAGGTCTCAAAAGCGTCGGCTTTATCGATCAGCTTTTACTGTTCGGACAGGGGGGAATTGCCAGCTCGTTCGTGGTGCTGATCGTTCTGGTGTTGTTGACGGCTCTGGTGGCTTTTACCACGGGCTCCGGGAATGCTCCCTTCTATGCCTTCGTCGAGTTAATCCCCAAGTTAGCGGCTAGTCTGGGCGTCAGCCCCGCCTACCTGGTGATCCCGGTGTTGCAGGCATCCAATCTTGGTCGGACGATTTCTCCGGTCTCCGGGGTCATCGTTGCAACGGCGGGGATGGGCCATGTTTCACCGCTGGAGGTGGTTAAACGAACCTCGGTTCCTGTGGCGATTGGTTTGGTGGTGGTGGTGGTGATGACCCACTGGTTGGTTCACTAAACAACCAGATGTTAATGCCGAATTTGTCATGGCCGACGTGCGTGACTGGTAGCCGAGAGCTGGCTATTGCATGATCGCAGCCTCTGTCGTCCAGGAGTCTGCCGTGGCATATCTTTCGTTTGTAACCCTGTTGTGGGCCTTTTCTTTCAGTTTCATCGGTGTCTATCTGGCTGGCCAGGTCGATGCCTACTTCATGGTGTTGACCAGAACCCTGCTGGCTCTACTGGTCTTTTTGCCATTTCTGCGTTGGCGAAGCTTGCGTCCTTCGCTGGCCGGACAATTGATGGGAATTGGAGCCATCCAGCTCGGGGTCATGTACCTCTTCTATTACCACTCGTTTTTATTGCTGACCGTGCCTGAAGTGTTGATTTTCACCATATTTACACCTCTGTATGTGACCCTATTCAACGATCTGCTGGCGCGTCGCTTTCATGGCAAATACCTGCTGACGGCGCTCTTGGCCGTGCTGGGGGCGGCGGTGATCCGGTATGACCATCTGACTTCGAATTATGTGCTGGGTTTTTTGGTGGTGCAGGGGGCCAACCTCTGCTTTGCCTTCGGTCAAGTCGGCTATAAGTGGTTGCTCTCCCGCGAGCGCGAGTCGTTGCCGCAGCACCAAGTTTTCGCCTGCTTCTTTGCCGGTGCCACTCTGGTTGCTGCTCTGGCCTGGTGGTTGTGGGGCTCGCCTCGTTACCCGACCAGTTTACTGCAGTGGGGTTTGCTGGTGTGGCTCGGAGCGGGAGCCTCCGGGCTGGGTTACTTTTTGTGGAACAAGGGGGCAACCCGGGTGAATGCCGGGGTGCTCGCCATCATGAACAATGCGCTCATCCCGGCGGGCTTGCTGGTTAACCTGCTGATCTGGAGTCACGACGCCGATTTGTTGCGCCTTGGCCTGGGTGGTGGCTTGATCTTCCTGTCGCTGTTTATCAATGAGCACAAGGGCAAGCTGGCATGACGATCTGCGCAACCCCAGTTGGCCGTCCATCTGCATGCGGCGTTAAATGTCGGCTGCACGCAATCAGAGTTGGTTGAGGTGATCATCCAGATGGCTGTCTATGCCGGTTTTCCCGCTGCGCTCAATGGCATGTTCACCGCCAAGCAGGTGTTTATCGAGCGGGGGCTGCTGAAGGCGTCAGCCTAGAAATCAGCGACGTCAGCCTAAAAACAAAAAGGAGGCGCCAGGCCTCCTTTTTTTACTCCGAACCGGCTGTTAGAACAGCTTGTCGCTCAGGTGGAACATCTCTTCGTCGAATGGACGCTTCATGTTCTCGATGCAGTCGATGATGTCGTGGTGTACCAGCTGGTTTTGCTGGATACCGACACAACGGCCACCGACGCCGGAGAGCAGCAGATCGACGGCATAGGCACCCATGCGGCTGGCCAGGATGCGATCGCGAGCTGTCGGGCTACCGCCACGCTGGATGTGACCGAGAATGGTGGCACGAGTCTCGAGGCCGGTATGGGCTTCGATCTCTTTGGCCAGGGCATTCACATCGGTGACATGCTCACAAATGGTGACCATGGCGTGACGCTTGCCTTTGGAAATACCATCGTCGATCTGGGCCAGCAGTTCGTTCTTGTCGAAACCCTTCTCCGGGACGATCACGTACTCGGCACCACCGGCTACGGCGGCGGACATGGCCAGGTCACCACAGTGACGGCCCATCACTTCCACAATCGAAATACGCTTGTGCGAGGTTGAGGTGTCACGCAGACGGTCGATGGCTTCCATGACTACGTTCAACGCGGTATCGAAACCGATGGTGAATTCGGTACCGGCGATGTCGTTGTCGATGGTGCCAGGCAGACCGACGCATGGGTAACCCATCTCGGTCAGCTTCTTGGCGCCCATGTAGGAGCCGTCACCACCGATAACAACCAGAGCATCGATGCCGTGCTTCTTCAGGTTTTCGATGGCTTCGCGACGCACGGATTCTTCTTTGAATGCCGGGAAGCGAGCCGAACCCAGGAAGGTACCGCCGCGGTTGATCACGTCGGAAACACTGTGGCGCTCCAGCTTGCTGATGCGATCCTGATGCAGACCCAAATAACCGTCACGGATACCGTAGACTTCCAGATCGGCCGCCAAACCAGCACGAACCACGGCACGGATGGCCGCATTCATACCGGGTGAGTCACCGCCACTGGTCAGAACACCAATTTTCTTGATCATAGTGTGCCTCTATAGAGTCGAAGTTTTTGTAAAACTGGTAGGGCAGGCAGGCCCCGGTGCCGCGCAATGACCCCATACTCTGCTGTGCGTGCAGTGGCGTTTTTCACTCTCTCCTCGCATTCGAGGTGAGTACGCGGTGGGTTATGCGGACACGTTGAGGGCGCCTTGTGACGCCCTCAATGTCTCTTATTGCTTGGCGCCAGCGATGATCTGGGCGAAGTCATCCGGCTTCAGGGATGCACCACCAACCAGACCGCCGTCGATATCGGCTTGACCGAACAGGTCAGCAGCAGTAGCACCAGTCACGGAGCCACCGTACAGGATCTGTACCTTGGCGGCGACGTCGGCGCTGAAACCGGCCAGGTAGGCACGGATGTGAGCGTGGACGGACTGAGCGATTTCCGGAGTTGCAGTCTTGCCGGTGCCGATGGCCCATACCGGCTCGTAGGCGATGACGGCATTGGCAAAGGAGTCGATACCGCAACGGTCGATAACGGCCTTCAGTTGGGTTTCAACAACGGTGTTGGTTTCGTTGGCTTCGAACTGAGCCAGAGTTTCGCCGATGCACAGTACCGGAACCAGACCGTTTTGTTGCAGCGCTTCGTACTTGGCGGCAACAACGGCATCAGTTTCGGCGTGCAGGGTGCGGCGTTCGCTGTGGCCAACCAGAGCGTACTTGCAACCGAACTCCTTGAGCATCACAGGAGAATTTTCACCGGTGAATGCGCCAGCAGTGTGTACGTCAGCGTTTTGCGCACCGTACTGAATGCGGGTGCCTTCAGTCAGTTTTTCAACCAGGTCCAGGAAGATAACCGGCGGGCAGACGGCCACTTCTACGCCTTCAGCCTTGGCTGCCGGTTCAACCAGCGCCTTAACCAAGGCTTCAACAGATGCTTTGGTGCCGTTCAACTTCCAGTTACCCATTACCAATGGTTGTCTCATTCTTTCATCCTCCAGATGGTGATTTGCTGCGGGGCATTATATGAGTTGATCTCGGCCCCGAATAGTCAGCGCTTGGTCATGCAATGCAATATTTTACTCTAATTACTGATCCATATCAGTTTTTGGGTTGGACATCGCTCATTCTTTCGACTGGTTTCGCAATTGATGCCAAATGGCGCCTATCCATTCATGCAGCGCCATCTCCGAGTACATCAGGTAGCGGCCCTTCGGCAGATAACCATGGCTGGGTATTGGGCGCTGGGCCTGACGCCCTTGGTAATCGGTCGGCGCGGGAATGACTTGCAGGTCCAACTGACGGGCCAATGCCATGGCGCGCGGCATATGACTTGCCGAAGTCACCAGTGCGGCGGCATGGTGGCCGATGATGGCTTGATAGCGAGTCACCTCATCATGGGTATCGTAGGCATCCTCAATCAGGATCATGTCGTGACGTGGAATGCCATAGTGCTCGGCGAGCCGGGCATACATCTCGGCGCAGGAGAGCGGATCGTCGCTGACATTGCCCGAGAGGACCAGCTTGGCCTGCGGGTTACGACGTTTGATGTCGATGGCCTCGAGGATACGGGCATAGGCATTGCTAATGGGCTGGCTGGTCAGCGGAATGGTCGGATCGCTGACATGGCCGTGGCCCAGCACCAGGATAAAGTCGACGCTTTGATTCACCGGGAAAGGCGGATATTGCTGCTCCAGCGGGCGCAGTAGCTCGACGCTGACGGGGCGCAACGAAAAAACGATCAACAACAGGGTGCCCAGAGTACAAAGCGTCTTGCCCAACCGTTGACGGCGGGTAAACCACAGCAGAAATAAACCCAGCACGATCAGGGTCAGGGTGAAGGGTAAGGGCATTAATAACTCACCAAGCCATTTTTTTAACCAGAACATGGATGATCTCTGAGCGGCCGTCCGGCGCGCCGTTTGCAGGGGTATAGGGATGTGCCAGAATAGCCCTCCCACGAGTGAAACGGAATCGGTAATGGTGAGCGCAGATCATAGCTTCGACGGCATGGCCGATAAATTCGCCCAGAACATTTATGGCACCAGCAAGGGGAAGATCCGTGCGGCTGTGGTGTGGCAGGATCTGCAAGGTTGCCTGAGCCGCCTGGGCGATCGTCCGCTGCGGGTACTCGATGCCGGGGGCGGTTTTGGTTATTTCGCCCAGCAACTGGCACAGATGGGCCACCAGGTTGAGTTGTGCGATCTGTCGGCCGACATGCTGGAATTGGGGCGTCAGCAGATCGAGGCCAAGGGGCTTAGTGATCGTATCCGCTTGATTCACTGCCCGATCCAGGATCTGGATCAGCACATCGAGGGTGAGTTTGATCTCATCTTGTGTCATGCGGTGCTCGAATGGTTGAGTGAACCGCGGCAGACCTTGTTATCCTTGCTGCGCTTCTTGGCGCCTGGCGGCATTCTCTCGTTGCTGTTTTATAACCGCCACGCCTTGCTGTTCCAGAGCCTGGTGGTCGGCAATTTCGATTACATCCGCGCCGGCTTGACCAAGAAACGCAAGCAGAAGCTGACGCCGAGCAATCCGCAACTGCCGGAAGAGGTCTATGACTGGTTGCAGCGCGGTGGTCTGCGCCTGATCGGCAAGACCGGGGTGCGGGTGATCCACGATTACATGCGTCACAAGCAGGATCAGACCGAGAAGTTTGATGATCTGTTGCAGATGGAACAGCGTTACTGTCGGCAGGAGCCATTCGTTGCTCTTGGCCGCTATATCCATGTGATGGCCCAACGGCCGTTACCTCATGCCGATAACAGTGTGTTTGAGAAGAGAATGTCATGACGGAACCCGTTTCTCGCGCCACGGAGCGGACACTGCCCGAACTGGTTGGTTGGGTCAAACAAGAGGGGTTGGCTCTCAACCTGGCCAATGATCGCCTGGCGTTTCTGATCGCCATCGCCACCTTGTCGCGGGATGACTCCAGCCATGAGCTGACCGAGGCGGCGCTGCACGATGCCTTTGGTTATGTCAGCCAGATCTTCGGCCAGATGGATGAGACCCTGACCCACAGAGCCAACAACGCCATCAACGAATTGGTGCGGCAGAAATTGCTGTCGCGCTTCAATGCGGATCCGGTGGAAGGTGAGAGCCTCTATCGACTGACCCGACTGGCGATGGGCATCGTCGAGTTCTTTGCCGAACAAAAAGAGGTCAGCAGCGTCAAGCTCTCCTTGCTGCTGGAGCAGGTGGCCAGCGAGCTGGCCAAGGCCTATCAGGCGGCTAACGAGAACGATGCCCTCGACCACTGGGATGAGCAGGTCTACCCACGGCTCAAATATTCGGTCGAAGAGATATTGTCCCGTATCGATTTGACGCAGCGGGCCATGGATGAACAACAAAATCAGGTGAAGGCGGAGATCGCCGACCTGTTGAATCAGGACTGGACTCAGGCGATCCACAGTTGCGAAAAGTTATTGCGTGAAACCGGTCAGACCCTGCGTGAACTGCAAGATACCCTGGATGCGGCGGGCCACGATCTGCAAGATGGCTTGCTGAACATTCAGGAGGCGACTCAAGGGCGTGAGGAGTTGGCTCATATTGAAGCCCTGACCCAGACCCTGCAGGCGCGGCTGGATGCCATCATCAACTGGGGCCAGCAGTGTATCGAGCTGTGGGCGCGCTATGACCGCCACGTCCACAAGTTCATCCGTACCGCCATCGACATGGATAAGAATCGCGCCTTCAGCCAGCGGCTGCGTGACTCGATCCGCGAGTTCCAGAACCACAACTGGCTGATGGTGGTGGCGCAGGAGCATCGTCTGCTTGAGCTGCGTGACGAGACTCTGGCACTGCATGGTGAGGAGGTCACCGGTGAGCTGCCCAGCGAGCTCGAATATCACGAAATTCTGGATGTGAACAACCAGTTGGCCGAGCGTATCCAGATGCACCTGGATGCCTTTCGTAACGAGGGCAAGCCACTGGACATGGCCGAGGTGCTGCGCGACTACCTGGCGCGCTATCCGGACTATCAACACTTCGACGTGGCACGTCTGCTGATCGACGCTGCCGTTCGTCTGGGCCACTCGGAGATGGAACTCTCCGGCGCCCGACAGCCGAAATGGAAACCTATCAACGAATCGGGAGCTAAGGTACAGGCCCATGTCATTGATCACTACTGAATACCCACTCGCGCTGCGCACGGCGCAGGCGATTGCCAATCCGCTGTTTCCGAAACTGGATACCTGGTTGCGCAGCGGTCGCCATATCAGCGCCGATGATCTGGATAACCACTCCTTCTTGCTCGAATATCACGACGAGCTGGAGCGGTTCTACAGCCGTTATCAGGCCGAGCTCATCAAGGCACCGGAAGGCTTTTTCTACCTGCGGCCACGGCCCAGCTCCGAGATCGGCACCTCGGTGCTCTCCGAGCTCGATATGCTGGTGGGCAAGGTGCTCTGCTACCTCTACCTGAGCCCTGAGCGCTTGGCTAATGAGGGGTTGTTCTCGCTGACCGATCTGCAGGAGGAGCTGTTGACCCTGGCCGAAGAGCGTCAACTGTTGCGTATGGTCAACCAGCGGAGCGGCGGCTCGGATCTGGATAAGCGCAAGCTGCTGGAGAAGATGCGCACCTCGTTGCGACGCCTCAAGCGGCTGGGCATGGTGCTGCCGGTAGGCGCGGGTGATAAGTTCCGGGTCAACGAATCTGTGTTCCGTTTTGGCGCCGATGTGCGCAGCGACGAGGATCCACGCGCAGTGCAGTTGCGCATGATCCGCGAAGGGGAAGCCATCTTGCACGACGATGAGTTGCCGACCAGCGAACATCTGCTGGACGAGAGTGAAGATGAGCTCGAAGAAGAACAACTGGGACTGGACGTATAACGATGCGCGGCAAGTTTAAATCAATGACCATGGTCAACTGGAACGGCTTCTTTGCCCGGACCTTCGATCTTGACCAGCTGGTAACAACGCTTTCCGGTGGTAATGGTGCCGGTAAATCCACCACCATGGCGTCGCTCATCACGGCGCTGATCCCGGATCAGACCCTGCTCCATTTTCGCAACACCACGGAGGCGGGCAGCTCCAGCGCCAGCCGCGACAAGGGGCTGTATGGAAAGCTGCAGCGCGGTCACTGCTACTCGCTCATCGAGGTCGTCAACTCCCGCGAACAGCGCATCTGGGTTGGGGTGCACCTGGAGCAGGTGGCCAACCGCGACCACAAGGTCAACATCACGCCATTTGCCTTGCTGGATGTGCCCGAAGGGCTGCAACCCACCGAGTTGCTGCTGGAGAAACTCGACGACGACAAGGCCAAGGTGCGGCCATTTGCCGATCTGCGCAAGGCCTCGGTCGAACTTGGCGTGATGAAGTTGGCCAAGTTCAATTCGGTGACCGATTATCACAACTTCATGTTTGAGTTCGGTATTTTGCCGAAGAAGATGCGTGATCAAAAAGACCGGGCTCGTTTCTATCGTCTGATCGAAGCCTCCTTGTATGGCGGTATCTCTTCGTCGATCACCCGCTCGTTGCGGGAATACCTGCTGCCGGAGAACTCCGGCGTGCGCAAGGCCTTCCAGGACATGGAGGCGGCCATCTACGAGAATCGCCGCACCCTGGATGCCATCAAGGAGACTCAGTCCCAGCGCGATCTGTTCCGCAATCTTATCACCGAAACCACCCACTACGTGGCCGCCGACTTCATGCGCAACAGCACCGAGAAGGCGCGGCTCTCTGAAGCGGCGGTGGCTGGTCGTCAGCAGTTGCAGGATAAGCACCGTCTGCTGCGCGAAGAGAAGCAACGCGCCATCTACCTGGCCGAAGAGGCCGAACAGATGCAGTCGCGGGAGAAGTATCTCACCGATGAACTGGAGGCGGCCTCCGAGTTGCTGGCCAAGGTGATCAATGCCGTAGCCTTGGGCAAGAAGATCGAGCAATACCGCGAAGATGTCAGCGACATTGCCCTGCGTCTCGAGGAGCAGTTGGCCATCGTCGAGGAGATCAGCGAACAGAAGCTGGATCTTGAACAGCGCAAG
>JAYRLO010000093.1:0-9767 GCA_041905215.1 Aeromonadaceae bacterium | reverse complement strand
CTACAGCCAGAACCCCGATGGCAGCATCAAGGTGATCAACCGAGGTTACGATCCCGAGCAACGACAGTGGCAACAGGCCGAAGGCACCGCCAAGTTGGTCGGTAGCCCAACCAGTGGCCAATTGAAGGTCAGCTTCTTTGGCCCCTTCTACGGTGGCTATAACGTGCTAAAACTCGCCTCCGACTATCGCTATGCCCTGGTCTGCGGCCCTGACCGCGACTATCTGTGGATCCTCGCCCGCACACCCACCCTGTCAGCAAGCGACCTCGAGGATCTGGTGAATACGGCCCGCACCATGGGATTTGCGACTGAGCAGCTGATCCAGGTTCGGCAATTGCCCTAAGCGTTGATCCCATACCACCAATAAGAAGGCCACCATTCGGTGGCCTTCTGGCGTTCGACTGAGCATCCGCTAGCAGTTAGCGATACATGGCCTCGATCTCGGCACCAAAGGCCTGTTCGATGACCTTGCGGCGCAGTTTCAGGGTCGGCGTCAACTCACCCAGCTCCATCGAGAATGGCCGGGGCAACAGGGTAAACTTCTTCACCTGCTCATACTTGGCCAGGCTGCGTTGCAGTTCGTTGATCCGAGATTCGAAGAAGGCGACCACCTTGCCATGGCGCAGCAGCTCCAACTTGTTCTGATACTCCAGACCAATGGAGCGGGCATACTCATCGAGGGCCTCGAAGCTGGGGACTATCAGCGCCGAGACGAAGTGGCGGGCATCGGCAATCACGGCAATCTGCTCGATGAAGCGATCTTGCGACAGAGCCCCTTCCACCAGTTGCGGTGCCACATATTTACCGTTCGAGGTTTTCATCAAGTCCTTGAGGCGCTCGGTAAACAGCAAGCGCCCCTGAGCATCCAGGTCACCGGCATCACCGGTGCGGAAGAAACCATCCTCGGTGAAGACCTTAGCCGTCTCTTCAGGCTTGTTGTAATAGCCACGCATCACGGTCGGCCCCTTGACCTGGATCTCCTTGTCCTCGCCGAGGCGAACCTCCAGCCCATCCATCGGAGTCCCTATGGTGCCAATCGCCAGATCGTCGAGCTCTGGGCAAGAGACGGTCGCGTTGGTCTCCGTCAATCCATAGCCACACTTGATGTTCAGGCCAGCCGCGTTGAAGAAGAGGTTGATCTCATCGGCCAGTCGCGCGCCACCCACCGGCAGGAAGCGCACGCGCCCACCAAAACGGCGGCGTAGAGTGGAAAACAGCAACCGATCGGCGACCTTGTGTTGCAACGTCAACCAGAGGCCAAACGCCTCACCGCTGCGCTTGATTTCCAACGCCTTGAGTCCCACCGCTTTGCACCAGTAGAAAATGGTCCGCCGCACCCATTTGGCTCCATCTGCCTTGCCATGGATGATGTTATAGGCCTTCTCGTAGACACGCGGCACGGCACACATCAGGGTCGGTCGCACCTCATGCAACACCGACATCACCGCCTGGGGATCGCGAATGTAGACATTCACGGCCCCACGGTAGAGAACATAAAAAGTCCAGTAGCGCTCATAGACATGGCTCAGAGGCAGCAGCGCCAGCGAGACATCGTCATGACCGACACTCACCCGCTGATCATGCATCACCAGCAAGGCGGCTAGGTTGTTGAAATCCACCATGACGCCCTTGGGCTCACCGGTAGTTCCGGAGGTGTAAACCAGAGTCAGTAAGTCATCCATCCGGTAGTCGGCGGCACGACGCGCCAGCTCTTCGGCGCTTTCGGCATGGTTGCCCAACTGCAGCATGGCATCAAAGTGCATCGCCTGCGGGCACCCGCGGAGATCGACATGTTCGTCAAAGCAGATGATCTGGCTGATCTCGCCCTCGTTCAACAGCTGCAACGCCAGATCAAACTGCGGCTGCTCGCCGACGAACAGAATGCGGATCCCGGCATCGCGCAGGATATAGCGGGTTTGTTCGAGAGTATTGGTCGGATAGATGGGCACAACCACCCCGCGAGCCGCCAGGATCCCCAGATCAGCCTGCGTCCACTCCGGCATGTTGCGGGAGAAGATCCCCACCATTTGCTGGGGCTGGTGACCGAGGCGGATCAGTGCCTGAGCCAGATAATCCATGCTGCGGCCCACGGCCTGCCAGCTGATGTCGCGCCATTGTCCATCCTGCTGGACACGCAACGCGGCTTTATTCTTCAATCCCTCGATTCGCTTACGAAAAACTCGAACCAAATGGAGCTCATGCATCAGGATTCACCTATCTATTTACAGTTGTACGTCCAACATAGCCCGAACGACAGGCTCTGGCGGTTAGGATCCCATACTTTAGCGTACAGGTGTTAGCTTTTTGAAAAAGTACGCCAGCAGGCGCAGAATAGGGTCTCACTAGAGACAAGACTGGATCCAACATGCAGAAACTCTCGTTGAATATGAAGATCATGATTGGCAGTTCACTGCTGTTGTTGATTGCCTGCCTGCTGGCTCTGTTCGCCCTCGATGGCCAACCGCGCGACAAGCAGCTCCGCTGGTTGCACAATGCCGCCGGTTATCAGCAAGCCGTCTATCGAGCCCAGCGAAGCGGCAAGCCATTGCTCATATGGCTCGATCGGACCGATTGCTCCCGGTGCCAACAGCTGGAACAGCAGTTGTGGCAAAATCCGGCTCTCATCGAAGGTTTGGATGACTGGCAATTGGTTCGTCTGCAACAGGATGCCGATGCGGCCACTGCGCTGCTGGTCAATCGCTACAAGGGGTCGGCGGATCTACCGTTGGTCATTCTGGAGCGAACCGCCGAAGAGGCCCGGCAACCGCTCTACTTCAATCGAGACCTGAGCGAGTTCAGCCTGGCCAACAACCCCAGTCAGGCGGCACAACCGCTGAGCGCCTCTCGATTGCAGCAGGCGCTAACCCAGTGGCTGCAGCAACCGACTCAGTCGCCAATCCAGGCACCCTGAGTCGGAACCTGGCCATAGATGTGGAACGGAATAGCCAGCAGACGATATCCATCATTCCGTTGTACGGCAAAGTGCAGATGTGGTGCCGTGGTATAACCGCTGTTGCCCGATTCGGCGATCATCTCGCCCCCCTGTACCGTCTGACCGATGGCCACCCGAGCCGAATCGGTACGCAGGTGAGCGTAGACCGTCATGCTGCCATCGGGGTGTAGCAGACGAATGTAGTTGGTTCTGGCCCGATTGCTCGGGCTGTTGCCACCGCGACCAAATCCCATCTTCATATCCAGCACCACCCCCGTGCGCGCAGCCAGGATCGGCGTCCCCTCCGGCATCGGCAGATCGATGGCATAACGATTCCCGGGCGAGCGATGACTGAACTCTCCCTCAAAACCTTGAGAGATACGAAAACGCCCGCGGAACGGCGGCCGCAGCTCGGAGTCGACGACTCGCGACGGCACACCGATGACGAACTGGTGGCTGATCTCCAGCTGGCCACTACCGCTGTAACGCAGATTATCGACAAACTGTTCGGACCGGGCCGCAACCAGGATGGGCTCTCGCAGGTCGCGCGTCGTCTGTACCCCCTGCTGCTGACTCAGGGTGAGAGTGACGGTCACCGGACCATGAAACTCGTTGATGATGAACAGATTGCCACTGGGGGTATACCGGAGTTTGACCTTATCGGGATCGGGTTCGAGATACTCCATCTCTTCCGGCTGGTAGGGGGCCGCCAGAGCCAGATCATCGGTATAGCTGACGGTCCCAGAGGCATCGACGTACTTGTAGACGTTGGCCAGCGCCGGAACAGCCATGACACTCAATGCTGTCACCAGGCCGCAATACCACCTCATTCTGGCCACTACCTTCACCGCTTACTCCACCGCACCCCGGCACATCACCAGTGCATCTTCTGACCCCTGTTCCGCACGATAATAGCCTTTTCGCACCCCAACCTGCTGATAACCCGCCTGCAAATAGAGATGCTGCGCGCACAGATTGCTGCGACGCACCTCTAGCCACCAGCAACGACAACCGGCTGTTGCGCTCTGCTGCAGGTAGTGGGCCAGCAGCTCACGTCCCAACCCCTGCCCCTGATAACCCGGATGGATACAGATGTTGTGTAGGGTGCTCTCGTCGAGCAGCTGGTCGGCGATATAAAAACCGACCAGCTGGCCATCACGCCAGCCCCCCGCATTGCAATAGCGTTCACCAAAGCTGGCTTGCAGTAGACTCTCGGACCAGGGAAAGCGGTGAGCGCCCTGCTCGATGGGCAGCATGGCCGGAACATCGGCCAGCGTCAGAGGTCGATACTCAAGCACCGGCAGACTCCTCAGCCAGCGAACTGTTGCATAACTGCAGCCACAACGCCCGCTTACCCTGGGTTGCATCTAGGCAACAGGCAAAGGGCTGGTCGCGCCATGCCTGGCTCGGCGGGGCAGCCAGAAGCAGCAGCAAATCTTGCGGGTGCGGCTCCACCTCAGGGCTCCAGTCGCGACACGCAAATGGTTCACCTGGCAACACCTGACAGAAGTCAGCCAACCAGGCCGGAGCGCTGCCGATCAACCACAGAGTTCGGACCGGGCGCTCGGTCACAGGTTCAGATGCCGGCTCGGACAGAACCCCCTGCAACGCCAACAGCTCAGGACGCCGCAGCTGCCAGTGCAACAACCCCAGCGGCTTGAACATCTCCTGGCGTCTGTCATCCATATAGCGATTACCCCGTTCTGTCGCGACTGTCGATGGCCATAGTCTATCATTTCCAGCCCCCGGAGCCGCGTGCACGATGCCGTGGTCACTACCTTTTACCTCGGAGGATGCAGAATCCCCTTGCGTTTGTGAGGCCAATCACAACAATTAGCACTAGAGGCCCGTGATATGTGGCCAGAGCAGAGGCGCTGTTCGGTTCTAAACCGACCCAAGCAGCAAAGAGCAGATCAGCAACATGGGATTCCGCGCTATGAGCGGCAAAGTACTTCAGGATCGGATCAGCCGACTGATCGACGCCCTGTCTCAGGGATTGTATGAGCGTAAAGATACCATTCGACTCTGTCTGTTGGCCGCCCTGTCGGGTGAGAGCGTCTTCATGCTGGGCCCCCCGGGCATCGCCAAGAGTCTGATTGCCCGCCGCCTGATCTGCGCGTTTCGTGACAGCCGGGCATTCGAATATCTGATGACCCGCTTCTCGACACCGGAAGAGGTGTTTGGTCCGCTCTCCATCCAGGCCTTGAAAGATGAGGGGCGTTATCTGCGCCTGACGGACGGCTACCTCCCCGATGCCGAGGTGGTCTTTCTCGATGAAATCTGGAAGGCAGGCCCGGCCATTCTCAACACCCTGCTGACCGTCATCAACGAGCACAGATTCCGCAACGGCGAGAAAGAGATGTCGGTTCCGATGCGGCTGCTGGTTACCGCCTCCAACGAGCTGCCCCAAGAGGATAGTGGCCTCGAAGCCCTCTACGATCGTATGTTGCTGCGCCTCTGGCTTGATCGCATCCAGGACAAACAGAACTTCCGCGCCATGCTGACCAGCCGCCAGGATCCGGCTCAGGATCCGGTACCGGCGACCCTGAAGCTCGAGGATGACGAGTATCGCGAGTGGCAGAAGAACCTGACCCAGACCAGCCTGGGCGACGCCATGTTTGAACAGCTGTTCGAGCTACGCGAGCGATTGAATCAACTCAATAGCCAGGATGGTGACAACAGCCACCACCAGTCACTCTATGTCTCGGATCGGCGTTGGAAAAAGGCTCTCCGCCTGTTACAGGCCAGTGCCTTCTTCAATGGTCGGCAACAGATAGTCCCGCTGGATCTGCTGTTGCTCAAGGATTGCCTGTGGCATGACCTCTATGCCCGGGAACAGATCACCCAACAGCTCTCCGACTACGCCTGTCGCCAGGCCTTCGCCCAGGAGCGACTCAGCTTCGCCCAACAACGGCTGCGGCAAGATCTGCAACACTTCCACGAGGAGATGGCCCATGAGCTCTGCTGCCAGTTGGAGCCACGGAACAACCGCCTCTTCAAGCGTGACAGCCCCGCCTGGCACATCGACTTCAAGGGCTCGGAACTGGATCGGCATCAATCCCACTACCGTCTGCTGTTCCTGATCCCCTGCCAGCTGGATCCTCAACACCCAGAGCGCGCGACTCGTTATGCCGAGCTCAGCCGTGGCGAACTCTTGCGCTGGCTCAGCCACGGCGGAGCCGTACAGGCGAAGCTGCATGAGGACTCGCACAACACGGCACTGACTCTGGATGTGGATCAGCACCAGCAACTGATGGCGCGCGATGCGGCCCATAGAGCCATTCCGGTCGCCATCGCCCGTCCCGGAGGGATACCTCAGTGGCAATCGGGTCGTTGGCTTGAACGGTTGGAGGGGCTCTATCAGCAACGCAGTGAGCTACTGCGCGACATTCAACAACAGCGTCAGCTGTTCAATAGCCAGTGCCCTCACCTGTTCCTCGGTGAGGAGTGGTTGCTGCAGATCGAAGAGAGCCTGCTGCAGCTGGTGCAGAAAGATGAAGCCCTGTTGCAGTTGCTGGATGAGGCCCGAGAGGCGCTGGATAATCTGCTGCAAAATGCCGGAGGTCAGCGATGATCGAGCTGCATACGATCGCCACCCTACTCTCGTTCAACGAGGCGGATATGCTCAGGGATGTGGTCAGCAGTTTCATAGCATCGCCGCAGGTCTCCCGCTTTTTGCAGGCTAAGCCTAAATTTGAACATCAGATCCGTGATCAGCTCAATCTGTGGGGGCGCAGCCTCAACAGCGAAGTCCAGCACAGAGCCGCCCCGCCCGAACTGGAGAACGAGTTCTTGCTGTATCAGGAAACCCTCACCCTGAACGCCGAACTGTTTCGCAGCCATGAAGCCCGACTGTTGTGTCAACTGAAGCAAAACAGTCCATTCCACGATGAGGCCCTCGAGCTGCTGAGCCAGCTCAAAGAGTCCAACGCACAACTGCGCAAACGGCTCTTTCTACACAAGTGGCGCGATAGTCTGGTCGGCCGCATCATGCGCATCGAGTTGGAGCTCGCCGATCAGGAGCGGGAGCGGCTGCTCAAGGAGCTGGAACAGCGTATCGAGATCGCCAGCCAGGTGGAAGAGACGCTACAAACCCGGAACCCGGGAACGCTCTGGGATCTGAGCGCCGCGACCCTGTTGCATGGAGACAGCCGTCGACTGCATCACTACGCCCAATTTCTCGCCCGCAATCCCGAATTACAGCGGATTGCCGATGAACTCGGCCGTGCCGCCCGTCAGGAGAGCGAAGCGCAGAAACATCTGACGACGGTTGAGACTCGGGTCATGCACTACGAGCAGCAGGATCAGGTGCCGGATGATCTGGTCGGTATCCACCAAAGCAACCAGCTCAACCGTCTGCTCCCTTCGGAGGCCATGCTGCTGGCCAACCCGGATCTGGAAACCATCTTCTACAAGCACCTGGCGGAGCGGCGGCTGCTGAATTACCACTTCATGGGGCAAAGCCGCAGCCCGCAGATCCAGCAGACCGAGCGCTTCACCCAGGGGGAAAACCCGTTACCCAAGGGCCCCTTCATCGTCTGTATCGACACCTCAGGCTCGATGAGTGGCTATCCGGAAGAGACTGCCAAGGCACTCTGTTTTGCCCTGCTGCAGATCGCGCTGAATGAAGGGCGCGACTGTGTCATCCAACTCTTCTCGACCGATGTGATCAGCTATGAGTTGACTGGGCCGCAGGGGCTGCAGGAAGCCTTGAGTTTTCTTGGCAGCAGCTTCAAGGGCGGCACCGATCTCACCCCCTGCTTTACCCAGACCCTGCAACGGATGCAGGAGCAGAACTACAGCAATGCCGATGCCATCGTGCTGTCCGATTTCATCGCTCAGCGATTGCCTGTCGAAATGCTGGAGCAGGTTCGGGATATCAAGGAGCAGGGCAATCGCTTCAACGCCATCTGCCTGTCGCGACATGGCAAGCCAGCCCTGATGAAGATATTTGATGCGGTCTGGCGATTCGATACCGGGCTTGGCGGGAGACTGCTGCGGCGTTTGCGCTGAATGCCACCACAGAGCCGATCATCCCGGGGCTCAATCCCCCGAAACGCAAAAACCCGCCAGAGGCGGGTTTTCAGAAGAAGGTGTTGGCAGGGGCGGAGGGATTCGAACCCCCAACCATCGGTTTTGGAGACCGCTGTTCTACCAATTGGAACTACGCCCCTGCATTCAACGAGGCGCATTATACAAACTGACCCTTAAAGGTAAAGCCCTTTTTCTACCATTCACGCGCAAGTGTGCAATAAATAAACGAAAAGTGACCAAACCCCCATTCTGCCGCCGTGCGAGTTATTTCCTGGTCTCATCAATTAACATGCTTCACGGCTTGCTCTATAATCACAGCCGCTCTGATTCAAGGATGAGGAAATATGATGGTGCAGACAAACGATTGCCGCCTCGTTTCCGGTGCCACAGCCCGTGGCCGCCACCCTTCACTGATCAGCACAGATCCCATGAAACAGCCCCGTATGCAGGGGCTTTTTTCTGTCCGTACGACCGATACCTAAGGGAACTCAGACGATGGCCAACCCTCTTTTCCAGAAGCACATCATCTCCATCTCCGATCTGACGCGCCCAGAGTTGGAGCTGGTGGTGCAGACCGCCAGCCAACTCAAAGCCAAACCTCGCCACGATCTGCTCTGCAACAAGTTGATCGCCAGCTGCTTCTTCGAAGCCTCCACGCGCACGCGTCTGTCATTCGAGACTGCGGCCCAACGGCTGGGCGGCTCCATCATCGGCTTTGCCGATGCCGGTAATACCTCGCTGGCCAAGAAGGGAGAGACGCTGGCCGATTCGGTACGCATCATCACCTCCTATACCGATGCGTTTGTCATCCGCCATCCACAGGAGGGTGCAGCCCGATTGGCCGCCGAGTTTTCCCAGGTTCCGGTCATCAATGCGGGCGACGGTTCAAACCAACACCCCACGCAAACCCTGCTGGATCTCTTTACCCTGTACGAAACACAAGGCCGACTCGACGGCCTCAAGGTTGCGTTCGTCGGTGACCTCAAATATGGGCGCACCGTCCACTCCTTGGCCCAGGCACTGAGTCTGTTTGGTGCCCGCCTCTACTTTGTCTCCCCGGAGATGCTGGCAATGCCGGAGTATATCTGTGAGGAACTCGAAGAACGCGGCATCGAATACAGCGTGCATGAACAGCTCGAAGAGATCATCCCGGAGCTGGATATCCTCTATATGACCCGGGTGCAGAAAGAGCGTTTCGACGAGACCGAGTACAAACACATCGCCGCCAAATACATACTGACCACGGAAACGCTGCAAGGGGCCAAGGATAATCTGAAGATCCTCCACCCACTGCCCCGGGTTGATGAAATCCACATCGATGTGGACGCCACGCCCTACGCCTACTACTTCCAGCAGGCACAAAACGGCGTCTATGCCCGCCAGGCCCTGTTAGCACTAGTTCTGAACGAAACCGTTTAAGGAGCACACATCATGTCCGAGAAGAAGCAATTGCAGGTTGAGGCGATCCGCAACGGTTCCGTGATTGACCACATCCCAGCCGGTCAGGGCATCAAGATCCTCAAGCTGTTTCACCTGTTGGATACCCGTGAACGCATCACCGTCGGTCTGAATCTGCCTTCGGCCGCCCTGCACGCCAAGGATCTGATCAAGGTTGAAAACACCCTGCTGACCGAGGCCCAGGCCAACCAGCTCGCCCTGTTTGCCCCCCATGCCACGGTTAACATCATCGAAGACTTCCGGGTGGTCAAAAAACACCAGCTGCAACTTCCTGAGCAGATCGATGGAGTTTTTGCCTGTCCGAACTCCAACTGCATCAGCCACAGTGAACCGGTCCCCAGTG
>JAYRLO010000360.1:0-1756 GCA_041905215.1 Aeromonadaceae bacterium | reverse complement strand
CTCGCTGTCCATCAGGCCGCCATCCACACCGCGGTGGAGACTTGTCTGCATGTGCCGTGGCGTTACCTGGCGCCAGCCTTGCCGTATACCGATCTGTGGCTTACCGACCTGAAGCATGTTGAGCCGGGTCCGTTCAAAGCGTGGACCGGTGGCAAGGTCGGCCAGGTGCTGGATAACTTCCGTCAACTGACCGAAGCCGGTGTGGTGCCGGTGATCCGTATTCCGTTGATTCCGGGGTTTAACGCCGATGAGCAGAGTCTCGGCGCCATGCTGCAGTTTGTTGCCCGTGAAACCCGGGCGCAGAGCGTGCACTTCTTGCCCTATCACACCCTGGGCCGACACAAATATACCCTGCTCGGGCGCCCCTATCAGGCGCCGGCGCAGCCCCTTGATGATGACCATCTGTTGCAGTTTGCTGCCGCCAGTGCCCGAGACCTCGGGCTGACGCCGGTATTGAGAGGAGAAGCATGATGACGACCCTGGATCTGACCACCCTGAGCGCACGCATTCGTGCCCACAAGCAGGCCCTGATCACCTTGGTCAAGCCGCCGATCTGTACCGAGCGCGCGCAGGCCTACACCGATATCTACCGCCAGCATGCCGACCAGCCGGTGGTGGTCCGCCGGGCGCTGGCACTGGCGCACCATCTGCGAACCAAGCAGATCTGGATCAAGCATGACGAACTGGTGGTCGGCAACCTGGCGAGCGAGGTGCGCGCGGCGCCGATCTTCCCCGAGTACACCATTGGCTGGATCGAGAAGGAGCTGGATGAACTGGGCGACCGCCCGGGCGCCGGGTTCACCTTAAGTCCAGCCCATCGCCAGGTGATCCACGATATCTGCCCATTCTGGCACGGTCAGACGGTGCAGGATCGCTGTATGGCGATGTTCACCGATGAGCACAAGGCGCTGATGGCCGCCGGCATGATCAAGGCGGAGGGCAACATGACCTCCGGGGATGGTCATCTGGCGGTCGATTTTGTTAGCGTGCTGACGCTGGGGCTGGATGGACTGCGTGACAAGGTCGCCCAGCGGCGCGAGCAGCTGGATCGGGCCGACTGGCAGGATTTGCAACGCGAGCAGTTCCTGAAGGGGGTGGCGCTGGTGCTGACCGCGGTCTCCGACTACATCTTGCGCTATGCCCAATTGGCGGAGCAGATGGCAGTGACCGAGTCACGCCAGTGGCGAGCAGACGAATTGCGGCAGATTGCGGCCAATTGCCAGCAGATTGCCAGCCAGCCACCGGCCAGTTTCTGGCAGGCGTTGCAGTTATGCTACTTCGTACAACTGGTGCTGCAGATTGAATCAAATGGCCATTCGGTGTCGTTCGGGCGGATGGATCAATATCTGGCCCCTTGGTACCAGCGCGATGTGGTCGAAGGCGGCGTGGCGCGCGAGCAGGCGATCGAGTTGCTGCAGTGCTGCTGGCTCAAGCTGCTTGAGGTAAGCAAGATCCGCTCCGGGTCGCATTCCAAGGCCTCGGCAGGTAACCCGCTGTACCAGAATGTGACCATCGGCGGCCAGCTGCTGGTCGACGGCCAGGCGCGTGATGCGGTCAACCCGCTCTCCTGGGCGATTCTGGAGTCGTGTGGCCGGCTGCGCTCGACTCAGCCTAACCTCAGCGTGCGCTACCATGCCGGCATGAGTGACGAATTTCTGGATGGCTGCGTTCAGGTGATCCGCTGCGGATTCGGTATGCCGGCCTTCAACAATGACGAGATTGTGATCCCCGAGTTTATCCGCCTCGGCGTGAGCCG
>JAYRLO010000359.1:0-1774 GCA_041905215.1 Aeromonadaceae bacterium | reverse complement strand
CATATAGGTGGTGTAGATGTATTCGGTGTCGAAGGGGGGATCCTTGCGCATCAGTATCACATCGAGTTCGGCCAGGGGTTGATCCAGGGTGTCACCCAGTTCAAACCAGTTCTCGCTGTTATCCCAGACGCTCAGACTGTGCATGGTGGCGAAGGCTTCACCCTGCTCCATGTAGAGATCGTCCATCTCCATGTAGTAGAGCTCGTAACCGCGGCGTTGCGCCTCGAGCAGCATGGCAAAGCTGGAGTCTTTCTTGATTTTGATGGACTGAATCGGGTCCATCACTATGCCCAGTTTAATGGCCATTGCTTAAGTATCCTTATGCCAGGTCGCCGAAGCGACATTGTAATGCGGTGATGGCGGTCAGCCCGGCGGTTTCGGTGCGCAGCACCCGGGGGCCGAGCAGCATGTCGGCAAATCCCTGATCGCGGGCTTGCGCGATCTCGTCGCTGGAGAGGCCACCCTCCGGGCCTATCAGCAGGCGGATGCCATGGCGGGGCTCCGGCAGGGTATTGATGCTGTAGGGCGCGCGGGGATGTAGATTGAGCTTGAGCTCCTCGGTCGGTTCGCCGAGCCAGGTGGCTAGCTCCATGGCTGGCCGGATTTCGGGAACACGGTTGCGTCCACACTGCTCGCAGGCGCTGATGGCGATCTTTTGCCACTGTTCCAGCTTCTTGTCCAGCCGTTCGCCGCTGAGTTTGACGCCACAGCGCTCGGAGAACAGCGGTGTGATGACGTTGACCCCCAGTTCCACCGACTTTTGAATAGTGAACTCCATCTTGTCGCCCCGGCTGATGACCTGGCCCAGATGGATTCCAAGCGGCGACTCAACGTCGACGGGATCCAGGTTCCCCAGTTGCACCGTGACCTGCTTCTTGCCGACCTCGCAAATGGTGGCTGGGTATTGGCCGCCCTGGCCATTGAACAGCACCAACTCCTGACCGGCCTGCATGCGCAGCACGCGGCCCACATGGTTGGCGCCATCGTCGCCTAGCGTTACGACGGCACCTGAGCTCAGAGGCTGGGGTTCATAAATTCGGGGCACTCGCATCAGTGACACTGCTCCTCGACAAAGGGGTTATGGTTGCCTTGCGCCCGGGCTATCAGGGCATCGCGCTGACATTCCCAGGTAGTGACCGGATAACTGCGGTCCCAGGCGGTAAAGAGTTTGAGCTGTTGCTCGGCAATGCGCAGCTTATACTGCTGCGCCATATAAAGGTAGGTGCGGGCGATGGCGCCCCGGCTGCGCGTCGGCGGCTGTACCCGCTTGCCGGCAAAATCCACCACCATGCTGCACTTTCCATACTGCTCGGGCTTGGCCCCCCAGTCGGAGTAGCGGAAGTTGGCTCTATCACCATTGACCTCGCCGATGGCGGGGACCAGGTTGTGCATATCTCCCTCCATCAGGGCGAAGACCTTATCCGTGGCGACGCAATTCTTGCGGCCACCCTGCTGCCAGCATTGACGCTGGTGGCCAAATTCCCAGGCCGGCACTATGTGCTCCCACTCGATGCGGCTGGCGCGAGTGGCCTGCTTGCGCGGCTGATAGCCACAGCTCTGCCAATCCGGGCTCATCTTCTTGCCCTGATAGCGGATGGTGCAGCCGCAATAGAAGCTGGGCTGCTCCGGGTTGGCTTTATAGATCTGCAACAGAGCCTTCTTGGCTTCGACAAAGGTTTTGGGCTCACCATCGGCGGCGAGGGCTGGGCCGCCGGCCAGTATCGACAACAGGGCCACCACAGACAGGTGCAGGAATAGACGAGTACGACGCATG
>JAYRLO010000092.1:0-9907 GCA_041905215.1 Aeromonadaceae bacterium | reverse complement strand
CACAAGGGGTGGAAAAGTCAAGCCGCAAATTTAGCAAGATCCTTGCTCTCGATCTGGTGATCCGGAAGCCAAAAACGTAGAATAACGGATCTTCGATTGCCCTATTTATATGGAGTGTACTGTGACAGCTTCGCTATGGCAGCAATGCCTGAACCGGCTGCAGGATGAGTTACCTTCGGGAGAATTCAGCATGTGGATCCGGCCGCTACAAGCGGAGTTGAGCGACAGGATGCTCACTCTCTATGCTCCGAATCGATTCATTCTCGACTGGGTGCGTGATAAGTATCTCCTGCGGATCAACGCATTAATTTCCGAGTTCTGCGGGGCTGATGCCCCGGCCCTGCGTTTTGACATCGGCAGCCGTAATCACGCCGCCGCGCCACTGGTGAATAAGCCGGTGGCTGGCCGGGTCGCGCCGATCAGCGGGCCTAGCTGGGGCGACAAGCCTGACGCCAAGCCGGAGATCAATCACAAGAGCAACGTCAACGTCACCTATACCTTCGAGAATTTCGTCGAGGGTAAATCGAACCAACTGGCGCGCGCCGCGGCCAGCCAGGTGGCTGATACTCCGGGGACTGCCTATAACCCGCTGTTTTTATATGGCGGTACCGGCTTGGGTAAGACTCACTTGTTGCATGCGGTAGGCAATGCCATCAAGGATCGCAATCCGGATGCCAAAGTGGTTTACATGCACTCCGAGCGTTTCGTGCAGGACATGGTGAAAGCCTTGCAGACCAACGCCATCGAGGAGTTCAAACGCTACTACCGCAGCGTCGATGCCCTGTTGATCGATGACATTCAGTTCTTTGCCAACAAGGAGCGTTCCCAGGAGGAGTTTTTCCATACCTTCAATGCGCTGCTGGAAGGCAATCAACAGATCATCCTGACGTCGGATCGTTACCCGAAAGAGATCGATGGTGTCGAGGATCGACTCAAGTCGCGCTTTGGTTGGGGTCTGACGGTGGCGATCGAGCCGCCTGAGCTGGAGACCCGGGTGGCGATCCTGATGTGCAAGGCCGAAGAGAACAAGATCCATCTACCGGATGAGGTTGCCTTCTTCATTGCCAAGCGGTTGCGTTCCAATGTTCGTGAATTGGAAGGGGCCTTGAACCGGGTGATCGCCAATGCCAACTTTACCGGACGTGCCATCAACATTGATTTCGTGCGTGAAGCGTTGCGCGATCTGTTGGCGTTACAAGAGAAGTTGGTAACCATCGACAACATCCAGAAGACGGTGGCCGAGTATTACAAGATTAAGGTGGCCGATCTGCTGTCCAAGCGACGTTCGCGTTCGGTGGCTCGCCCGCGTCAATTAGCCATGGCCTTGGCCAAGGAGTTGACCAACCACAGTCTGCCGGAGATCGGCGACGCTTTCGGCGGCCGAGACCATACGACAGTACTGCATGCCTGTCGCAAGATTGCGGAGCTGCGGGAAGAGAGCCACGACATCAAAGAAGATTATTCCAACCTGATCCGCACCCTATCATCCTGATTTAACGGAGAGCTTCGATGCAGTTTGCCATCAACCGTGAGACTCTTTTGCGTCCTCTTCAGCTGGTGTCAGGCTCCCTCGGGGGCCGTCCTACGCTGCCGATCCTCTCCAATGTGTTGCTGAACGTCGACGATGATCGGTTATCGATGACGGGCACCGACCTCGAGGTTGAGATGATCGGGCGGGTCATGCTTGAACCGGGTACCCAGCCTGGCAAAACCACGGTTCCGGCGCGTAAGTTGCTGGATATCTGCCGGGGCTTGCCGGAATCCGCCGTCATCACATTCCAGTTGGAAGCCGATCGCCTGATCCTGCGTTCCGGTCGCAGCCGTTTTTCGCTGTCGACTCTGCCTGCCGAAGAGTTTCCCAACATCGAAGACTGGGAGTCCCTGCTGGAGTTCGACATCAGCCAGTTGGAGCTGAAGCGTCTGATCGAATCGACCCAGTTTTCGATGGCCAGTCAGGATGTGCGCTATTACCTCAATGGCATGTTGTTTGAGGCTACGGGTAAAAGCCTGCGTACCGTGGCGACGGATGGCCACCGCCTGGCGACGTGCCGACGTGATGTGGTTGAGCAGGATCTCCCGGAGCAGCAGCTGATTCTGCCGCGTAAAGGGGTGCTGGAACTGGTTCGTCTGCTGGACAACGATGACAAGCCGATCCGTCTGCAGATGGGACGCAATAACCTGCGAGCCGTCTCCGAAGGCTTCGTCTTTACCTCCAAGCTGGTTGATGGCCGCTTCCCCGACTATCGTCGCGTCATGCCGCGCAACAGTGACAAGTACGTGTTGGCCGATCGGGAAGGGCTGCGTCAAGCCTTTGCCCGTGCCGCGATTCTCTCCAATGACAAGCTGCGCGGGGTGCGCCTCAACCTGCAAGAAAATTTGCTGCGTATCACGGCCAACAACCCAGAGCAGGAGGAGGCCGAGGAGTTGCTCGATGTCTCCTACTCAGGTCCCGAATTAGAGATAGGTTTTAACGTCTCCTATGTGCTCGACGTGCTGAATACGTTAAAATGTGAGCAGATCAAAATCAGCATGACCGATGCGAACAGCAGTGCCTTGCTGGAGGATGCCAGCAGCGATGCGGCTCTCTATGTGGTGATGCCGATGCGGCTCTAACCATGGCACTGCTCCGGTTACAGATCCGCGATTTTCGCAACATCCAACTGGCAGAGTTGAGCCCCGGAAAGGGGCTCAATGTCTTGTTGGGGCGAAATGGCAGTGGCAAAACCAGCCTGCTGGAGGCCATTCACTATCTCGGATTGGGACGCTCGTTTCGTACCCACCTGACCAATCGGGTGATTGGGCATGGTGAAAAGTCGTTTACCCTGTTTGCTCAGGTTGAGTCCGCTCAGCAGAATGTGATTCCTCTGGGCCTTTCCAAGAGTCGGACGGGTGAGACGCAACTCAAGTTAGCGGGGCGACCCGCCGAACGTCTGGCTCAGTTGGCTGAGATATTACCGCTGCAGTTGATTCATCCCGAAGGCTTCAGTCTGCTGACCGGTGGTCCACAACAGCGTCGGGCCTTTATCGACTGGGGTGTGTTTCATGTGGAGCAGAGTTTCTTTCCACTCTGGGCTCGGGTCCGGCGGTTGCTGAAGCAACGCAATGCCCTGCTACGGCAGAGCAGTAGTTACGCGCCTCTGGCCTTTTGGGATCAGGAGTTGGCGCGACTAGGGTTAGCGTTGGCTGACCACAGAGAGCAATACTGCGCCGCTCTGCTGCCGCTGCTGCAGGAGATTACGGCTGATTTCTTGCCGGAGTTTGATTTCAAGATCGCCTTCTATCCGGGGTGGGATAAACAGCGACCCTTGGACGAATTATTACAGGAGGGGTTTGAACGCGATCGGCTGATGGGCCACACCGCGATCGGACCTCATAAGGCAGACCTCAGGCTCAAAGCGGATGGTGTGCCGGTACAGGATATGTTGTCGCGCGGTCAGCTCAAGTTGTTGGTCTGTGCGATGCGCCTGGCTCAGGGGCTCTATCTGAACCAGCTAGGTGACCGCCAATGTATCTTTTTGATTGACGATTTTGCCTCCGAGCTCGACTCGGAGAAACGGCGTCGGTTGGCTCAACGCTTAAAGCAGTGTGCCAGCCAGGTCTTCATCACCGCTATTGATGAGGCGCCATTGGCCGACATGATGTCGGAACTCGAGTGCCATCTGTTTCACGTGGAACAGGGCGCTATCACCGAATATCAAGCACGAGAGCGAGAGTAAGACATGAGTGAACAAAACACTTACGACTCTTCGAATATCAAGGTATTGAAGGGGTTGGATGCGGTTCGTAAGCGTCCCGGCATGTACATCGGCGATACCGATGATGGCTCTGGTTTGCACCATATGGTGTTTGAGGTGGTCGATAACTCCATCGATGAAGCCTTGGCGGGTTATTGCAGCGATATCCTGGTGAAGATCCATGCCGATAACTCGGTTTCGGTCCGCGATAATGGTCGGGGCATCCCGGTCGATATCCACGAGGAAGAGGGTGTCTCGGCGGCGGAAGTCATCATGACTGTGCTGCATGCCGGCGGTAAGTTCGACGACAACTCCTACAAGGTCTCCGGGGGCTTGCACGGCGTTGGTGTCTCCGTGGTGAATGCGCTCTCGGACAAGCTGCTGCTGACCATTCGTCGTGGTGGCCATGTCTATGAACAGACCTATCATTTGGGCGATCCAGAAGCGCCACTGAAGCAGATCGGTGATTCAGACCAGACGGGTACTGAGATTCGCTTCTGGCCGAGCCCGACCATCTTCACCAACATCGAATACCACTACGAGATCCTGGCCAAGCGGCTGCGGGAACTCTCTTTCTTGAACTCAGGGGTTTCCATCCGCCTTGAGGATGAACGCGATAACCGTGAGCAGCATTTCCATTATGAAGGTGGGATCCGCGCGTTCGTTGAGTATCTGAACCAGAACAAGACGCCCATCCACCCCAAGGTGTTCTACTTCACCCAGGAGCGTGAAGATGGCATCTCCGTGGAAGTGGCCATGCAGTGGAATGACGCCTATCAGGAGAACGTCTACTGCTTTACCAATAACATCCCGCAGCGGGATGGTGGTACCCACTTGGCTGGCTTCCGTGCGGCGCTGACTCGCACCCTGAACAACTACATGGATAAAGAGGGTTACAGCAAGAAGGCCAAGACGGCGACCTCGGGTGATGATGCTCGCGAAGGCTTGACGGCGATCGTCTCGGTGAAGGTTCCGGATCCCAAGTTCTCCTCCCAAACCAAGGATAAGCTGGTCTCGTCTGAGGTGAAGACGGCGGTAGAGCAGTGCATGGGCGAGAAGCTGGACGAATACCTGCTGGAGAACCCGGGTGATGCCAAGGTGGTGGTCAGCAAGATCATCGATGCGGCCCGCGCCCGTGAGGCGGCCCGCAAGGCTCGAGAGATGACACGCCGCAAGGGTGCCCTGGATCTGGCTGGTTTGCCCGGCAAACTGGCGGATTGCCAGGAGCGGGACCCGGCACTCTCCGAACTCTATATCGTGGAAGGTGACTCGGCGGGCGGCTCTGCCAAGCAGGGGCGTAACCGCAAGTATCAGGCCATTTTGCCGCTGAAGGGTAAGATCCTGAACGTCGAAAAGGCTCGTTTTGACAAGATGCTCTCGTCGCAGGAAGTCGCCACTCTGATCACCGCGCTGGGCTGCGGCATCGGGCGCGATGAGTACAACCCGGACAAGATGCGCTACCACAACGTCATCATCATGACCGATGCGGACGTCGATGGTGCTCACATCCGGACGCTGCTGTTGACCTTCTTCTATCGCCAGATGCCGGAGTTGATCGAGCGTGGCTACATCTATATCGCTCAGCCGCCTCTGTATAAGGTCAAGAAGGGCAAACAGGAACAGTACATCAAGGATGAAGACGTCCTGGTGCAGTATCAAACCACGCTGGCACTGGATGGCGCAGCCATCCACGTCAATGAGTCGGCCCCCGGTATCGGCGGTGAGCAACTCGAGCGTCTGGTGATGCAGTACCGTTCCGTTCAGGGGTTGATTGGCCGTATGTCCCGTCGTCTGCCGGAAGCTGTGCTGACGCAACTCATCTATCAACCGACATTGACTCTCGAGTTGTTGCAAGATGAGGCCCAGGTGAATGGTTGGTGTGCCAACTTGCAACAGGTCTTGCTGGATCAGGGAACCAATGGCTCCCAGTTCACCATCGCCGTCGAACACAACATCGAGCGTCAGGTCTATTTGCCAGTCGTCAGCTTGCGTCAACATGGTATCGACCACCGTTACCACCTCAGCTATGACTTCGTGATCTCCAACGACTACAAGCAGATTGCGGCTCTGGGCGCCCAGATTGCACACCTGATTGAAGCGGGTGGCTACGTGAAGCGCGGCGAGAAGGTGAAGCCGGTCGCCAGTTTCGATGAGGCCATCAACTGGTTGGTTGATGAAGGCAAACGGGGTGTCTACATCCAGCGCTATAAAGGTCTGGGCGAGATGAATCCGGATCAGCTGTGGGAAACCACCATGGATCCGGCCAGTCGTCGCATGCTCCAGGTAACAATCGATGATGCCATCGCCGCCGATCAGCTGTTTGCTACTCTGATGGGTGATGCGGTCGAACCACGTCGTGAGTTCATCGAAAATAATGCCTTGAAGGTCGCAAACCTGGATTACTAATAGTCCAGAGGCGAGTGATATAAAAAAGCCAGTCGTGATGACTGGCTTTTTTTGTTGCTGATATAAACAGGATGGCTACTGGGCAACCACGGCAGCAGAGAGTTGAGGGTCTGGTGTCCCCTCGTGTGTGCCGGCCAGTGTCACCCGGTTACGCCCTGTGTGCTTCGAGTGATAGAGCGCATTATCGGTCTGTACCAGCCAGGCGGCAGGGGTCGGCATGCTCGCATCCAGCACGGCGAGCCCGATACTGATGGTGAATTCGATGACGCGCCCATCATGGATGACTTGCTGATGAGCTATGGCTTGTCGCAGTCGTTCCGCTATGTTCCAGGCGGTCTGGCTATCGGCATCCAGCAGCAGAACCCCGAACTCCTCCCCACCATAGCGACCGGCAATATCTGTATTGCGCAGTTGCTGTTTCAGCACCACAGAGACCTGGCGCAGCACGGCATCGCCTGCTGGGTGACCGTAGGTATCATTAATCTTCTTGAAAAAGTCGATATCGAACATCAGTAACGTAACCGGCGAACCACTGCGGAAATGACGCTGATACTCGTGGCGCATACACTCTTCCCAGTGCCCTCGGTTGTAGAGGCCCGTCAGGCGATCGGTGATCGAGAGTGCTTTCAGTTGGTGATTTGCCTCTTGCAACCCCTGTTTCCCGGTTGCTGCATCGGTTACGTCATAGATGATGATGCAGATATGGTTGCAGTTGCCATGGCGTGAAACCAGGGGCATCAGGGTTATGTTCTGATACATCAGTGCACTGTTGCCGGTGAAGGGACGTGTGCTGCTGAAATCGAACAGGCGGGGCCGCTGTTCCCAAGAGCTGAATACCGGACTGTGCAACGCAAAGACCTCTTCGACTTTACGCTGCAACCAGGAGACCGGTAGGTCCGGGAATTGAGTCAATAAGTTCTGACCACGGATATGGCTAGCCAGTTGGCCGCTGTGGTTCTCCATGAAACCATTCCATAGCTGGATCTCATACTGCCGATCGATAACTACCAGACCCACATCTATGGTCTGCAATATGTCCATCAACCAATGAAAATCATCCAGTTCAATCAGATCCATACATTACTCGGCTATCAGGCTGAGTCGGCGTTCCAGAGCCGACAGGGATGTATCGGTTAACAGCAGTAACAGCGTACAGCTGATCTGCTGAGCCGGTATGGTATAGGTCAGGCTGACACTCAGGATCTTCTGCGCCTGTTCCTGCTGGGCGAGTATGCTGTCGCTGCCCAGACTAACCAGTGCCGGGTGGCTGCGGCTAAAGCGCAACCCCAATAGATCGGAGAGGCCGAGCAATAGGGTGCCAGCCAGCATACTGGAGAGCTCAATCAGCAACGACTGGCGATCCAGATCATCATGTTCATCAAAGCCGAGTAGTGGTGCAATCCGGCTGATATCCCGCTCCTCAAAGTGGATCAGACATTCACCGGCTATGCTCGACCCCACGAAGCCTTGGCTGACAACCATATTGCCGGGCATTTCCAACCAGCTGTTAAGTTGCTCATGGATCCGGTTGCTGGTGCAGAGCTGCACCTTGGGGATTGGCAAGTGAATGAACAGGTTTAGTAGGTCGGCAAGTTGGCGTGCCGCCTGGCCCATGGCGATATTGACGATCTCCTGCAGGCTCTCATGATAGCTGACTGGGGCCAGATCCAGAGTCGAGGGGATAGGGCAACTGGTTGGTGCATCGCCGCTTGCTGGCATGAGCCCAAAGCGTTCAAGCAGCGAAAACAGATGTTCGTTATTCAGTGGCTTGTGGACAAAGGCCAAGGCGCCCAGTTCAAGGATCCGCTGATGGGCCTGGGCTTGGATATCACCAGAAACCACGATGACGAGGACATTCAGAGCTTCGCGACGGATGGCCTCCAAGACCTGATAGCCATCGAGACCTGGCATGTTCAGATCCAGGAACAGCAACTCACCTTTTCCTGCTCGGAGAAAGTGCAAAGCCTCCTCACCATTGCTGGCACTGAGAACCTCGTGGGCAAGACCTGCCGGCAGCCCTCGAATGAGCTGCTGGCGGGCAAAGCGGGAATCATCACAGACTATGACTGAATACGACATGCGGTTTGGCTAAACAGACAATGACAATGGCTATTGTGTCACGACTGCTCATTTTTACAACGCAGTGAAATGGCATGGTCGTCAAATTGCGTACCAGGTCGCTAAACATCGGATATTCAGCACGATTCAGTCACAAATCGGACCAGTTTCAGCTCAATTCAGCAAGGACAGAGCTCAGGATGGCAATCCCTTTTTGTACCTGGCTGGCATCTTGCGCATAGTTCAGGCGCAAACACTCATACTGGTGCCGCCAATCCGGATCTGTGATACCCGGGAAAAAGTAGTGGCCAGGTACCACAATCAAACCGCGTTGCTTGAGCCGTTCGTACAGTTCCTGACTGTGGATGGATAAGCCTTCAAACCACAACCAGAGGAATAGGGCCCCTTCAGGCTTATGGATGCGCATTCGTGGTGTTGGAATGGCCTCCTGCAACCACTGTACCGCTTGCTGGGCCTTGGCTTGGTAGAAGGGGCGGATATGCTGTTCGCTCAGACGAATGATATCGCCGCTCTCGACCCAGCGTTGGACCATGCTGGGGCCGACGCCACCGGGTGCCAGGTTGATGATCCCGGAAAGATTACTGAGTGCCTGAATTAGTGACTCGGGGCCGATCACGATACCACAGCGCGTTCCTGGCAGCCCAAGCTTGGAGAGACTCATGCAGAGGATGGTGTTCTCATTCCAGAATGGTTTCACCTCGCTGAATATGATGTTGGGAAACGGCGTGCCATAGGCATTGTCGATCAGCAGGGGAATGCCCTTGGCCCGAGCCAGCACATCAAGGCGTTCAATCTCTTCATCGGTCAGCACGTTCCCAGTCGGATTGGTGGGGCGAGAAACACAGATCAAGCCAACATCATCCCCAATCTCTAGCGCATCAAAGTCAACCTGGTACTTGAAGAGTCCGTTATCCAGCAGTTTGATGCTGGGCTTACAGGCCACATACATCTCTTCGCTCAGGGCTGAGTCGGCGTAACCGATATATTCTGGAGCCAGCGGGAACAGCACCTTTTTCTTGCGGCCATCGGCAAATTCGCCAGCCAGCAAGTTGAACAGGTAGAAGAATGCGTTTTGGCTGCCATTGGTCAGCGCTATGTTCTTGGCGCTGATATTCCAGCCATATTCTCGCTTCAAGAGGTCGGCGAGGGCCTTGGTGAACTTGTCTTTGCCTTGGGGGCCGTCGTAGTTAATCATCGACTTCAGCAGTTCACCGTTCGCCAATTGGTTGCTGGCCTCAGCCTCGAAAGCCTGCAGCATGGCTGGAATAGCCGCAGGGTTACCCCCGCCGAGCATGATGGCGTTCGGGTCCAGGAGACCTTGATTCAAGTCATCCATGAGTTGGGTGATACCGGCGTGACGGGTGAATTTACGGCCAAACAGCGAGAAGTCCATGTACGAGTGTCCAAATTCAAACGGGTAAAGGGTTAATCGGAAATAACCAAGGGGATCTGTTTTAACCTGTGGGGCTGATTAGTCAAGCGGGTCGCATAAAAAGATGTTTCACGTGAAACAGCGCGCCGCGAAATTGCCCTGTGCTCTGGTCATCAACATTTTTGCATAATCGGCATAGGGGGCAGTCATCTTTGACTGCGCCCCTGCCACACCACCCGGCATGCGGGTCCGCACCGGGCGGTTCGAAAAGTTGAGGTTACGAGAGCCGGGGAACTCCGAGTCCATCAAAGTAGGC
>JAYRLO010000091.1:5828-9956 GCA_041905215.1 Aeromonadaceae bacterium | reverse complement strand
GATGTATTTACGACGAGTCTGCGCTCGTCCGGACTCCAGGCCAACATGTAGCGCCTTATCCATTATTCAGCAATAGATAGCAGCCATTTAGCCATCCAGACATAAAAAAGGCCGTTGACACCAACCGCCATACCCCCTAGCATCTTTTACTATGTTTACTGGCCTACACAGCTAGTTTGGCTGCACTGCTGCCTATGGGTAGAGACAGCTAGTCGCAATGACCCGAGATTAACCATGATTAAACTAAGCAAGATTGCGAAAACCTACGGACAAGGCTCCCAAGCCGTCCAGGCGCTCAAACCGCTGGATCTGACCGTGGGCAAGGGGGAGATATTTGGCGTCATCGGTGCGTCAGGTGCCGGGAAGAGTACGCTGATCCGCTGCGTCAATCTGCTGGAACGCCCAACCTCCGGCTTGGTCGAGGTTGACGGCGTCGAGTTGACGACGCTCTCCAACCATGAGCTGACGCTAGCCCGCCGCAAGATCGGTATGATTTTCCAGCATTTCAATCTGCTGGCCTCGCGAACCGTCTTCGCCAACGTCGCCTTGCCTCTGGAGCTCGCCGGTCTGAACAAGGAGGAGATCCAGCACAGAGTATCAACCCTGCTCGAGTTGGTCGGCCTCAGTAATCGTGCCCACGCCTATCCATCCGAGCTCTCGGGCGGACAGAAGCAGCGGGTGGCCATCGCCAGAGCCCTGGCTCCCGAACCCAAGGTACTGCTGTGCGATGAGGCAACTTCAGCACTGGATCCGCAAACGACGCAATCCATTCTGGAACTGCTCAAAGAGATCAACCGCAAGCTCGGCCTCACCATACTGCTCATCACTCATGAGATGGATGTGGTCAAAAGCATCTGCGATCGAGTCGCCATCATCAGCGATGGGGAATTGATCGAGCAAGGTGAGGTCGCCTGGTTCTTCTCGCACGCCAAAACTCAACTGGCACAAGAGTTTATCCGCTCAACGATCCATCTGCCGATCCCGCAGGATTACCAAGCGCGGCTGCATCGTGAGCCGGCACCGCAACGCTGGCCGCTACTGCGTCTAGGATTCAGTGGCAATACAGTTGATGCCCCGCTGATCTCAGAAGCCAGTCGCCAGTTCGGCGTCGATGTCTGCATCCTCAGTGCCGACATCGAATATGCCGGTGGGGTCAAATTCGGCTTTTTGCTGGCGGAGCTGGTTGCCAGCCAAGACGCCAGCGAGCAGGCCATCGCGTTCTTCCGTCAACATCAAATTCAGGTAGAGGTATTGGGCTATGTCAGCAGCCATGATTGAGTTACTCGTGCTGGCATTCGGCGAAACCGTACTGATGGTACTGGCTTCGGCGCTGTTCAGTGCACTGATCGGCATACCGCTGGGTGTTGCTCTGCATGTCACCAAACCGGGGCAGATCCTGGCTCACGCCAAGCTGCAAGTATTGCTCGGCACCCTGGTCAATATCGGCCGCTCCGTGCCCTTCATCATCCTGTTGGTGGCTATAATCCCATTTACCCGGTTTATCGTCGGCACCAGTATCGGCACCATAGCCGCCATAGTACCGCTGACTGTCGGCGCCATCCCGTTTGTCGCCCGCTTGATTGAGGGAGCGCTGATCGAAGTCCCCAATGGTCTGCAGGAGGCGGCCCAGGCCATGGGCGCCAAGCCGCTGCAGATCATCCAAAAAGTCCTCTTGCCGGAGGCGCTACCCGGCATCATCAACGGGTTGACCATCACCCTGGTCACTCTGGTGAACTATTCCGCCATGGCTGGTGCCATCGGCGGGGGCGGTCTGGGCGATGTCGGTATCCGTTATGGGTATCAACGTTTCGATCCGACCGTCATGCTGATTACTGTTGTTATTCTGGTGCTGCTGGTGCAGCTCATCCAGGGATTGGGTGACCGACTGGTCAAGTACGTCGACCACCGTTGAGTCATACAGGTTTTTACCTCAGGAGGTTTTCATGAAATACGCCTTACATACTGCCGCTGCCTTGCTCTCCGCTCTCCTCATTTCTGGATGTGGCAAGAGCGAACAAGACAACCACATCAAGGTCGGCGCCATCGCCGGCACCGAATCCCAGGTCGTGGAGGTCGCCAAGAAAGTCGCCAAGGAAAAATTTGGCCTGGAAGTCGAAATCGTCAGCTTCAGCGATTATGTGACACCGAACGTCGCGCTGAATGATGGCAGCATCGATGTGAATGCATTCCAGCACAAACCCTATCTGGATGCCCAGATCAAGGATCGCGGCTACAAGATCACCGCCGTCGGCAATACCTTCGTCTACCCGATCGCCGGCTACTCCTCCAAGATCAAGAGCCTTGCCGATCTGAAGCCTGGTTCCCAGATCGCCGTACCCAACGATCCGACCAATCTCGGGCGCTCTTTGTTGCTGCTGCAAAAGCAGGGGCTCATCAAGTTGAAGGCGGATGTTGGTCTGAACGGTACCGTGCTGGATATCGTCGAGAATCCGAAGCAGCTCAAGATTGTCGAGCTCGAGGCGGCGCAACTGCCACGCTCTCTGGACGATGTGGATCTGGCGATCATCAACACCACCTATGCCTCCCAGATCAACCTGCTACCGACTCGTGACGGCCTGTTTGTCGAAGACAAGGACTCGCCCTACGTGAATCTGATCGCCGCTCGTGAAGCAGATAAAGATGCCCAGAAGGTCAAGCAGTTCGTCCAGGCTTACCAGAGCGAAGAGGTCTATAAGGCGGCGCAGGAGCTGTTCCATGGTGGCGTCATCAAGGGTTGGTAACAAACCTTGAGTACCGTCATGTAAATTAGTGTAAATGTCGGTAGAATTCATTGAAAGGCCACGAAAGCGTGGCCTTTCGCTTTCTCAACCGCTATCGTAAGCGCGTGAAGGAACGCTAAACATAAAATAAAAACTGCACGGATACTGCTGCCATGAAAGATTGGTACTTGGCATATTGTCGGCCTCGCGAAGAGTACAGAGCTAGCCTGCACCTGCGCAATCAGGGTGTCGATAGCTATTACCCGCAAGTCGAGGTAGCTCGCATCCAACGTGGCCAGCGCGTCTCTCGTCTGGAGCCCATGTTTCCCTCCTACCTGTTCGTTCAGGTCGATATTGACGCCTTCCCTCCCTATCGCCTGAATGCGACTCGCGGTCTGCGTCACATGGTGCGCTACGGTGAAAAATGGACCAAGGTTCCCCAAGAGCTGATCTATAACCTGATGTGCCAGGAGGATAGTGACGCCAGTCGCTCCGTTCTCGACCAGCTGCCGCACCGCGGTGACAAGGTACTGATCCAGGAAGGGATCTTCGCCGGGCTCGAGGCGCTTTACCAAGAGCCAGACGGCGAACTGCGCTCCTTCCTGCTGCTTGAGATGCTCCACAAGCAGGTGCGTCACAGCATCGACAATCGTGAGTTTGCCCGGGCTTAGTCAGTCCGGGTTTAAAAGCCGCGCAGCAGACGATATTCAGCCTGCACATAGGTGTCGGTCATGCCGCTGACGTAATCGATCAGCAGACGAACCCGGTAATACCACTCCTGCTCATCTTCCTGCTCAAAATCGTGCGTCTCTTCACGCAGGGCCCGCTGATAGGCCTCGACATGCCGCCGTGACAGACGGTGGCAGAGTCGCCGCTGCAGTGCTAGGCCGCCCCCCTCCTCACCAGCCAGCAGGGCCGCGAAGTCGCTCCGCGACAGGCGCAACAAACAGCTATAGCAATCGAGCACCCCGGTCAAAGCAGCGTGACCTTCAAGCTCCAGCGCCTCGATTTCGCGGCAACGAAAGATCTGCTCCCGTGCCAGTTGCCGCAGCAAAGAGAGCACCTCCACGGCGGGATGACCAGCCGCCAGCAAGGTGCCATCAAACTGGCCAGCCAGGATAGAGGACTCTTGCCGTCGGTATTCACCGACCACCACCTGCACAACATCCAGAGTGAGTTGTCGACGAAACGAGGGAAAGAAGCCCTCGTCGCTGGCATTGGCTTGAGCCAGCAAGTTCGCCAGGTAGTCATCACCCGACCATGCTGACTGCAGATGGTGCTGCAGGGCTGATAGGCTCAATAAACCGCGATCGACCGCATCCTCCAGATCGGCAATGCAGTAGCAGAGATCATCGGCCGCCTCCATCTGATAAACCAGAGGGAAACGGGCGCCCGGAGCCAACCCCAG
>JAYRLO010000091.1:0-5818 GCA_041905215.1 Aeromonadaceae bacterium | reverse complement strand
CCGTTCACTGAAGAAGAAACCAATTTTGCTCGAACCATCATCAATGCCGAATGGAACTTTGATCAGAGTTGCCAGCAGGCTATAGGTCAAATCCAACCGCTGCAGGGAGTGAACCAGGCGCAGACTCTGGGCATTGCCATCAAATGCCAGCAGATCCGGGGCCAGAGTCGTCTGCCACTGCCGACTCGGCTCGTGAGTCAGGCTTTGCCGATACAGTTCCGGGAGTCGCTCGGCGAGCCAGACCCGCAACACCGACTCACCGAAGTGGCCGAAGGGGGGATTCCCCACATCGTGCAGCAAAGCGGCCATCTCCAGCAGGTTGAGCAGAGCAACTTCCGGCAAGGAGCCCGCCGGATACAACGCCATCCATTGCCGACAGATCTGCCGCCCGACCTGCTGAACCTCCAGGGAGTGGGTCAGGCGGCTGCGTACCGATGCCTTGACATCCAGCGGAAAAACCTGGGTCTTCTGCTGCAAGCGACGCACGGGAGCACTTTGCACCACCCGCGCCCGGTCGTTCTCGGTCGCCTCCAGCAGTGACGAATTCCCCTCGCCCGAACAGCGTGTCGCCTGCAATAGCCGCTGGTACCTCATCATGCCATCGTCCTTATCAATGTCCGCCACAGGTGCCGGGGGTTAGCTGCCTAGCCACTGCTTGAGCTCCTGCAGATCCTGCGGATAGTAGTGATGCAACTCCGAAATCCACTCACCGATCTGAGCCTCCCACTCCGGCAGATCAGCCGACTGAGCCAGCTTGGCTAACTGGTGGAGTCGGCTTAGCCCTATGGCTCCGGTCGCGCTCTTGATCTTGTGCGCCTCACTGGTGATCCCATCACGATCCTGAGTCTCCAGTCGCGCATCCAGCTCACTCAAGTAGCTCGGCATCATCTGCTCAAAGAGCTCGACGGCGCCAACCAGCACACTCTTGCCTACCATGTCGGCATAATCGGTCAGGAAACTCATATCCAGAGCCCCAGGCAATGACTCCGACGCCGCGCGCTTTGGCGTCGCAGGTGCGGCAACCGGGGCAAAGAGTTGACTCAATACCCGCTTGAGATTGTCTACCGACAGCGGTTTACCGATTGCGTCTGTCATGCCATGAGCCAGGTATTCGGACTTATCGCGGATCAGGTTGGCAGTCAGGGCCACCATGGGCGGCAGTCCATGGGTGCCATACTGTTCCAATAGTTGATCGGCCACCTCGAACCCCGTCATGTCCGGCAACTGGATATCCAGCAGCAACAGATCGAATAGCCCGGGTTTGACCAGCTCCAGCGCCTCGGCACCACAGCGTGCCGGGGTCACCGTGTGGCCCAGCTTCTCCAGCAAGGCGGTTGCCACCGTGATGTTTAGCTCCACATCCTCGAGCAGCAAGATCCGCAAGTTGGGAGTCGCATGGTTCGTTTCAGGCTCCGGCTCATCCAGACACTCGACCGTCAACTCCAGCACGAAACAGCTACCATGCCCCTCCTCACTGTCGACCTCCAGAGTGCCCCCCATGGCCTCGACCAACTGATTAGAAACCGCCAGACCAATCCCGGTACCCACCGCATGTTTCTTGCTGTTGACCTGGTAATACATGGTAAATATTTTATCCAGCTCGCTGGCCGGGATACCGATCCCAGTATCCTCGACCTCGAAGCGCAGGGTCAGATGGCGCCGCTCGGCAGCCCCCATATAGACCCGCAGGGTTACGCCACCATGTTCGGTAAACTTGATCGCATTCCCCGTCAGGTTCCAGAGCACCTGACGCAGCCGGGTGCCATCCGCCAGCACCCAATGGGGTAACTCGCCATCCAGATCGAAATGTAGATAGAGCCCCTTTTGCTCTGCCATCAACCGGGTCAACGACTCCAGATCGCTGAGGAAGGCTGGCAGATCGACTCGCACCGGGGCAATTTGCAGCCGATGACGGTCTATTTTGTCCAGATCGATGATGTCATTAAAGATATTGCCCAAGGTTACGGCACTGACATGGATGGTATTCAGGTATTGGCGCTGCTCGGCATCCAGCCGGGTCTCTTGCAGGATGCGACTCAAGCCCACGATGCCGTTGAGCGGCGTGCGCAACTCGTGGCTGATGGTCGAGATGAAGGTGGTCTTCTCGCGGCTGGCTTGTTCCAACTGCTGCTGATGGCGCTGCCGCTCGGTGACATCGCGGCCGAAGCCCAACAGGCCCAGTCGTTTGCCTCGTGCATCGAAAAATGGCACCTTCCGCATCTCGAAGCAGGCAGAATGACCATCGGGATAGGTCATCCACTGCTCGTAGGTACAAGGAGTATTGCGCGAATAGACCTCTTGGTCGGTTTCCAGAACTTTGGCAGCGATCTCGGGTGAGTAGACATCCTCAGGGCGCAAACCAATCAGCTGTCGCTCTTTGATCCCAATCAGTGCCTCCATGGCATGGTTGCAACCGGAGAAGATCCCCTGTTCATTGCGATAGAAGATCAGATCCGGGGAACTGTCGATGAACGAGAGCAACAGCACGCTGCGCTCTTCCAACTCCTGCTGGGCCTGCTCACGGCGTACCACTTCCGCCTTAAGCTTGCTCATCGCCTGCTGACGAGCCGACTCAGCCTTGTAGGTCTCTTCGATTTGTTGATTCAGCTGGCTGATATTGTTCTGTAACTGCACGTTCAGCGCCTGATCCCGCTCGCGCATCTCCTGCAACTTGCTCACCATATGGGTCAACCGCTGCCGGGAGTCCTCCAGCTCATCCACCACAGCCGTAAGGAAATAGGCCGCCCATGGAGTCACCAGCAGACCGAAGAATACCGAACGCACGATGTCGACAATATCGACGGTGCCGCGCAGCAGCATGGTGACGCCAATCTGGATGGTCACCGCCATCACTATGATGAAGAGAGCCAGAAGCAGACTGAAACGGATGATCCCCAGCCGGGTCAGCCAGTTGACGTAATATTGAGTCCAGGTCTTGATTTGCCGCATGCCAGTTCCTCGAAGCGCAACTCAGTCCATGATACCAATCAGTCGCGCTGAACGAGCAAACATGCATGTAATTTGCCAGTAGAATCAACCTTTATCGGCAAATAACCGCTCGCGAGGCTCAACGAGCGGGGATAAACGTCAGAAAATGGATGGAGAAGCGATGAAGTCGCCAGCCACAACCCGAGTTGAGGATGGCGACTCAAATGCCAGTGCAAGCGACTACCGCGGGCGATCCGGACGCTCTGTCGGTAGAGCGGCGAACAGTTCAGGATCTTGCTGTGCCAACGCCTTGAGCATCGACTTGGTGACCAGGGTCACCCCACCTTCACTGCGATAGAAGCGGCGGGCATCCTCCTCGGCATCCTCACCGATCACCATGCCTGGCGGCAACACACACTGCTTGTCGATGATTACCTTATGCAACCGGCAACCGCGATGGATCACCACATCCGGAAACGCCACCACACCATCGAGCCGACAGTTGGACTGTACCCGGACACCGGTGAACAACATGGAGTTGGCGATATCCGAACCACTGACGATGACGCCGCCCGAAAAGACCGAGTTCAGGCTGCTACCCGACTTGCCTTCGTAGTCCTGCACAAACTTTGCCGGAGCCAATTGCTTCTGGTTGGTCCAGATCGGCCAGTTCTCATCGTACAGATCCAGCTCGGGAACCACAGAAGCCAGATCCATGTTCGCCTCCCAGAAGGAGTCGACCGTACCGACATCGCGCCAATAGCAGCTGTGCTCGTGTCCTCGATTCCGCACGCAGGAACGATCGAACGGATGGGCATGAGCCTCACCCCGTTTCACCACCTTCGGAATTATGTTCATCCCGAAATCCCGGCAGGAGTCATCATCGTCCTGATCCTCAGCCAGTAGCTGATAGAGATAGGCGGCATCAAAGACATAGACCCCCATCGACACCAGAGAGCTCTCCGGATCAGAGGGGAGCGTTGGCGGCACCTCGGGCTTCTCGACAAAATCGATGATGCGACGATTTTCATCGACCTGCATCACCCCGAACGCCGAGGCCTCCTGCTTCGGCACCTGGATGCACGCGACGGTCACAGGCCCACCGAGCTCGACGTGATCCATCAGCAAGGTGGTGTAATCCATCTTGTAAACGTGATCACCAGCTAGCACCAGTATGTATTTAGGGGCGTAATCACGAACGATATCCAGGTTCTGGAATACCGCATCAGCAGTCCCCCGGTACCAGTTCACCTCATCGACACGCTGTTGCGCCGGCAACAGATCGATGAACTCGTTCATCTGATAACGCAGAAACGACCAACCCGCCTGCAGATGACGAAGCAGGCTATGGGACTTGTACTGGGTCACGACGCCGACACGCCGCACCCCGGAGTTGATGCAATTTGACAGGGCAAAATCAATGATGCGGAACTTACCACCGAAGTGGACCGCCGGCTTGGCGCGATTGTCGGTCAACTGTTTTAGGCGACTCCCTCGCCCCCCCGCCAACACCAATGCCATGGTCTGATTCACAGCCTCACGGGCCTGACTGACTGCTCCTGGTCCAACAGATACCAATGTTCTCTCCTTATTGATGTCGTTACATGAGTCAACCGTCCGCGACTTCACCTCGGCGCTATAAATAGGCGACACCTTGGCTGGCGGCAACTCATTGGCCCATCTTGCGCATCCAGCGGGGTTGAAACTGTAAGTTGGCTCACGAAAGCGATTTCACAAGCAGTGAAGGTGTCACAGAACCGACTATTTCCAGTCCAATCAAACAACTAGCGTTCAAAAAATAAGCTAGCGACTCAAGGCCCCACATAGGGTGAGCCCAAAGCGGAGCCTTGAGATCCGGATGCCGCCAGTGCGTTGGCGATCGCCACCATGGCACTCCAGCGGTTTTCACACCACTCCGGCGCTAGCAGGGTTGGCCGACGTGCCGAAGCCGAGACCCTATGATAGATGACCTCCGGCGGCGTGTGTTGAATCATGGCGGTGGCCGCCTGCACGTACTCATCGAGGCTCGGCACACTCAAGCGTCCGGCATGCCAGGCCTTCCCCAGCGTGCTGCCCTCCACCACATGCAGCGGATGCAACTTGATGCCATTGGTCCCGGTACGCACCACCTGCTGTAGCGTGGCCAGGCTATCCATGGCCACCTCTCCCGGCAATCCGACAATGAGATGAGTACAGACCTTAAGACCCCGGGCATGAGCGCGGATCACCGCATCCTCATAGGCCCGGTAGCCATGGCCGCGATTGATGCGTTTTAGGGTCTCCTCATTAGCGCTTTGCAATCCAAGCTCCAGCCAGATCTCGAATCCCTGTTGCCGATAACTGGCCAGCAGGTCAAGCACCGCATCCGGAACACAGTCGGGGCGAGTCCCCACACACAGACCGACGATATCCGCGACACCGAGCGCCTCTTCATACATCTGGCGCAGGTAATCGACCTCGGCATAGGTGCTGGTGTAGGCCTGAAAATAGGCCAGGTAACGGCGAGCTCGACTCGCCTCATCGGCGCGCTGCGCCAACTGTTGACGGATGGAAACCACTTGTGTCTGTTCATCGACGAAGGAGGCCACGTTGCAAAAGGTACAGCCCCCGCGCCCCAGGGTTCCATCACGATTCGGGCAGGTGAAGGCACCGTGCAAGCTCAACTTGTGAATTCGTTCGCCATAACGCTGCTTGAGGTCATCACCCAGCATGTGAACATAGTGATTGAGCTGCATCATCTCTCCTGACCGGTTGCGGGCAACCATTGTAGCAACTGTGGCTTATCCGAGGCGAATGCACTGAACATGGTCACAGTAAAAACTCCAAATAGGTCCTACCCCGCATTTTCCTGCACTCAACCACAGATGAAGATTCACATTTTTGTGATGAG
>JAYRLO010000090.1:0-9983 GCA_041905215.1 Aeromonadaceae bacterium | reverse complement strand
GGAGTTCCCCGGCTCTCGTAACCTCAACTTTTCGAACCGCCCGGTGCGGACCCGCATGCCGGGTGGTGTGGCAGGGGCGCAGTCAAAGATGACTGCCCCCTATGCCGATCTGGCGTTGATGGATCCATCCGATGTGGGCCTGGAGTCCGGACGAACGCAGACTCGTCGTGAATACATCCTTGTAGACTCGATGGTGGCATCCCTGCCACCAACGGTCTGCTTTTCGTCCAGACTCCATCCCTCTAACGAGCGGTTCCGACACATCACTGCGACTTCGATAGTGCACGCTGACCAAATTGCCACCGATGCCAGCCCCCAGCGGGTTCGCGAGCTACGCTCGACTCCTACAATAACCTACCCGAATTCTATTCATCCGCCTGTAGAGCGACCGCAGGTCGCGAACCGGATCGATCAACGCATGGCTGGGACTGCGCCAAAAACAAGGGGCTGTCCAGTGACAGCCCCTTGTGATATGGCGGGTGCGGTTTTGCCTTATTCCGCTTGCCAGCCGCCACCAACCGCCTTGAACAGGCTGATCTGGTTGCTCAGTTGGGCCAGTCGGGTCGTCACCAGAGCCTGCTGGGCACTGAACAGCGAACGCTGGGCATCGAGGCGGGTCAGGTAACTGTCGACCCCCTGGGCGTAGCGTTGTTCGGCCAGTTCAAAGTAGCGCTGATTGGCTTTGACCAACGCCTGCTGTGCTTCCCACTGCTGCTGATAGTATTCCTGACTGCCCAGAGTATCGGCTACCTCCTTAAACGCAGTCTGGATGCTCTTCTCATAGGTCGCGACGGCTTGCTTTTCGCCGACTTCTGCGACATCCAGATCGGCGATCCGCTTGCCACCATCAAACAGCGGCAGGTTCAGTTGCGGGATGAAGGACCAGGTTCCGGTACCACCATCGAACAGGTTGCCCAATTCGTTGCTGGCCGAGCCTGCCGTGGCTGTCAACGAGATGGTCGGGAAGAAGGCGGCACGCGCGGCGCCAATATTGGCATTGGCCGCCTTCAGACTGTGCTCGGCGGCCAGGATGTCCGGGCGTTGCTGCAGCAGGCTGGAGGGGGCGCCAACCGGGATTGGCGCGAAGTCCACCTCGGCCAGGGAGACTGGCAGTTGCAGACCACTGGGCATACCGGTTCCCAGCAGCAGTGTCAGCGCGTTGCGATCTTGCAGAACCTGCCGCTGATACTGGGCCGAGCTGACTCGGGCGCTTTCCAATGTGGTGCGACTTTGTGCCAACTCCATGTCGGAGGCGGCACCCAGCTCGAATTTCTTCTGGGTTAGCTGATAGCTCTGCTGCTCGGTTTCCAGTGTCGATTGACTCAAGGCGAGCAACTCTTGATCGGCGACCAGAGTCAGGTAGGCCGTGGCTACGGATGAGACCAGGGCTATCTGTGTGCTGCGTTGCGTCTCGATCTGGGCCAGATAGTTTTCCAGTGCCTGATCTTTCAGGCTCTGGATCCGGCCAAACAGATCCAGCTCGTAGGCCGTGATGCCGATTTCGGCACTGTGCTGGGAGCTGATCTGCTCGGCGCCTGTGCCGTTCAAATCCCCGGAGGTCTGTTGACGAGTGCTGGCAGCACCGACGGCAACCGTGGGCAGCTGGGCGGCGCGCTGGATGCGGTATTGAGCCTCGTAGCTCTGCACATTCAAGGCGGCCAGTCGCAGGTCGCGGTTGTTCTCCAGTGCCGTACGGATCAGGCTCTGCAGGGTCTGGTCACTGAACTGCTGTTGCCAGCCGAGATTCGCTTTTGCGTCGGTCGTGACCAGCCAGGAGGCGCCTTGCGGCACCTCTGGTCTTTGATAGTCCGGAGCCATTGAGCAACCGGCCAACAGCAGGCCAATCGTCATGGCCAGAAACGACTTAGTCATGATGGGCCTCCTGTGTTGCCACTGCCTCACGTTCATGACGTGGGCGATATTTGGTGAAGTAACGCATGATCAAGACGAAGAACAGGGGCACGAAGAAGATGGCCAGCACGGTGGCGCTGATCATGCCGCCGATGACCCCGGTGCCGATGGCAACCCGGCTGCTGGCACCGGCGCCGGAGCTGGTGGCCAGTGGCAATACGCCGAGAATGAAGGCCAGCGAGGTCATCAGGATGGGTCGCAGACGCAATCGCGCGGCTTCGATGACCGATTCGGTCAGGCTGCGTCCGTGGTCATAGAGCTCCTTGGCGAACTCGACGATCAGGATGGCGTTCTTCGCCGATAGACCTATGGTGGTCAGCAGGCCAACCTGGAAGTAGACGTCATTCTCCAGGCCACGGCAGGTGGCGGCGAGAATGGCGCCGAGGACGCCGAGCGGTACCACCAGCATGACCGAGAAGGGGACACTCCAGCTTTCATACAGAGCGGCGAGTGACAGGAACACCACCAGCAACGAGATGGCATACAGGGCAGGAGCCTGGGAGCCAGCTTGTCGTTCCTGATAGGAGAGACCCGTCCACTCGATGCCGATACCATCCGGCAACTGCTTGACCATCTCTTCGATGGCGGCCATGGCATCCCCGGTACTCTTGCCCGGTGCGGCTTCACCGACGATTTCCATCGCCGGGACACCGTTATAGCGCTCCAGACGTGGGGAGCCAAAGCTCCAGTCGGTACTGGCAAAGGCCGAGAATGGCACCATCTTGCCTTCGCTGTTGCGCACGTACCAGAGATTGAGATCTTCCGGGTTCATGCGGAAGGGGGCGTCGGCCTGCATGTAGACCTTCTTGACCCGGTTGCGGTCGACAAAGTCATCGACGTAGGAGGAACCCCAGGCGGTAGATAGGGTGTTGTTGATGTCGGTGACATTCAATCCCTGCGCCATCGCCTTGTCATAGTCGATCTTGATGTTGAATTGCGGAGCATCTTCCATGCCGTTGGGGCGCACGCGCACCAGGGTATCGCCTTTTTGCGCGGCCATGCCCAGCAATTGGTTTCTGGCTTCCATCAATTTGTCATGGCCAAGTCCGGAGCGATCCTGCAGATAGAAGTCGAAACCGGTGGAGGTCCCGAGCTCGGGGATTGGCGGCAGGTTGAAGGCGAAGACCTGGGCTTCCTTGATGCTGAACAGGTAGCCCATGGCGCGGCCGATGATCGCATTGGCGCTGCGGTCAGGGGTATTCCGTTCATCCCAGTGCTTCAGCTTGATGAAGGCCATGCCACTGTTCTGACCTTGACCGGCGAAGCTGAAGCCGGCGACCGTCAATACAGATTCAACATTATCCTTTTCACTCTGGAGGAAGTAGTCACGCATCTGGCCCAGCACCTTCTCGGTGCGCTCTTTGGTCGCGCCAACGGGCAACTGAACCATCGACATGATGACGCCCTGATCCTCTTCCGGCAGGAAGGAGGTTGGCAGGCGCATGAACAGTACGGCCAGAACGGCCAGCATGGCGACATAGATGATGCTGAAGCGTACCCCTTGCTTGACCACCTTGCCGACCCGGCTCTGGTAGCGGTTGGCCCCGCAATCAAACAGACGGTTGAACCAACCGAAGAAGCCGCGCTTTTCGCCGAACTCACCGTGCTTGATCGGTTTGAGCAGAGTGGCGCACAAGGCGGGGGTCAGGATCAGGGCGACCAGCACCGAGAGTACCATGGCGGAGACTATGGTCAGCGAGAATTGACGATAGATGGCGCCGGTGGATCCACCGAAGAAGGCCATCGGCACGAACACCGCGGAGAGCACCAGGGCAATACCGACCAGGGCGCCGGTGATCTGATCCATCGACTTGCGGGTGGCTTCCAGCGGTGAGAGATCCTCTTCGCTCATCAGTCGTTCGACGTTCTCGACAACCACGATGGCGTCATCCACCAGCAAACCGATGGCCAGCACCATACCGAACATGGTCAGGGTGTTGATCGAGAAGCCGAATGCCGCCATGACCCCGAAGGTCCCCAGCAGCACGACTGGGACGGCGATGGTCGGGATCAGTGTGGCGCGGAAGTTCTGCAAGAACAGATACATGACGAAGAACACCAGAATGATGGCTTCGAACAGGGTCTTGGCGACCTCCTCAATGGAGATTTTGACAAATGGCGTGGTGTCATACGGATAGATCACCTGCATGTTGTCCGGGAAATAAGGGGAGAGCTCGTCGATCTTGGCGCGAACCTTGTTGGCGGTATCCAGTGCGTTGGCGCCGGTAGCCAACTTGATGGCAAATGCCGAGGTTGGTTGGCCGTTGTAGCTTGGCGAGGCATCGAAGCTCTCACCGGCCAGCTCGACGCGCGCTACGTCCTTGAGGCGCACCTTGGAGCCATCCTGATTCACCCGCAGCAGCACGTTACCGAACTGCTCCGGTGAGTTGAGGCGGCTTTGCCCCATGATGGTGGCGGTGAACTGCTGGTTACTGACGGCCGGAGTGCCACCCAGCTTACCCAGGGCGATCTGGGCATTCTGATCCGTGATGGCATTTTTGACGTCGTCGGGGGTCAGCTGATAGCTGTTGAGCTTGAGCGGGTCGAGCCAGATGCGCATGGCATACTGGCTGCCGAACAGCTGGATTTCGCCGACGCCATCGATCCGACTGAGTGGATCCTTGATGTTGGAGACCACATAGTCGGCCAAGTCATCGTTATTCAACTTGCCGTCGGTGGAGATAAAGCCGACGACCATCAGGAAGCTGCTGGTGGTCTTCTCGACCGAGATCCCTTGCTGTTGCACGATCTGTGGCAGTTGCGTGGTCGCCTGTTGCAGCTTGTTCTGCACCTGCACCTGGGCGATATCCGGATCGGTGCCCGGCATGAAGGTCAGATTCACCGAGACGTTACCGGCCGAGTCACTCTGCGCCGACATATAGAGCAGGTGATCCAGACCTGTCATGTTCTGTTCGATGATCTGAGTCACCGAATCTTCCACCGTCTTGGCGGAAGCACCCGGGTAGGAGGCAGAAATGGCGACGGCTGGTGGTGCAATCGACGGGTACTGCTCGATCGGCAGGTCCATGATGGAGAGGCTGCCGGCGAGCATGATCACCAGGGCAATTACCCAGGCGAAAATGGGTCTATCTATGAAAAAACGGGCCATGAGGCGACTACTCCATCCTACTGGTTAGCTGGGGCTGTGGGGGCTGCTTCCGTCGGGGTGACCTGGGCACCGGCACCGACCTTCTGCAATCCGGCAACAATGACGCGCTCACCGGCTTTGAGGCCGGATTCGACGACCCAGTTGCCGTTTTGCGATTGGCTGACCTGGATGTCACGTTGTTCGACCTTGTTTTGCGCATCGACGATCAGTACCGTGGCACCACCGCGCGGAGTGCGGGCTACGGCGGCTTGTGGTACCAGCAGACCATCCGGGCGTTCACCCTGCTGCAGGGTGGCGCGCATGAACATGCCCGGTAGCAGCAGTTTTTCCGGATTAGGAACCAGAGCCCGCAACGTCACCATGCCGGTGGTCTCATCCACAGTGACATCGGAGAACTGCAGCTGACCGGCGTGCGGATAGGCGCTACCATCCTCGAGCTGGAATTGAACCATTGCCGAGCCACTCTTCGCGGTTGCCAGCTTGCCTGCTGCCAGTTGACGCTTCAGACGCAACAGCTCGGTTGTCGATTGGCTGACATCGACATACAGAGGGTCGAGCTGCTGGATGGTGGTCAAATTGTTTGCCTGTTGCGCCGTGACCAGAGCACCTTCGGTGACGCTGGATTTGCCGATGCGACCGGAGATGGGAGCCGTGACCCGGGTATAGCCGAGGTTGATCTTGGCGCTCTTCAGGGTTGCCTTGGCGGCGGCGATCTCGGCGACCGCTTGTTTCCAGCTGGCCTGCGCATCGTCGTTGTCCTGGGTGCTGATCGCCTTGGCCTTCACCAGTTCGGCGTAACGCTGGGCCTTCAGCCGAGCGCTCTGTTCGCTGGCTTGGGCCTTGGCCAGCGCCGCTTCGGCACTGGCGACGGCTGCTTCATAGGTTGCCGGATCGATTTGATAGAGCAATTGACCCGCTTTGACATCACTGCCTTCGGTAAAATAACGCTTGAGGATGATGCCGCTGACCTGCGGGCGAACCTCGGCAATCCGTCGTGCCGCCGTGCGGCCGGTCAGTTCAGTGGTCAGCTGTAATGGCGCCGATTTGAGCGTGACCACATCGACGGCTGCGGGTGGCATGGCGCCCGGGCCACCGGGTTGCTCCTGGCCACAGGCGGTTAAGAGACTGGCGGCTAACAGCGTTAGCGGAAGTGAACGAATAAAGAGATTTTTTTGCATGGTCGTTATGGCCTCTGTAAGCAAAAAGGCGATCGGTTAGGTTGGCACTGCGCCAAGGATGAGCTAATGTACATACATTCACGAATGTATGTAAGTGATTTTTTCGGGTTAGTTTAAGGTTAGATGCAGATATGGTTCGACGGACGAAAGAAGACGCACAAGCAACCCGCAGTAGCATCATGGCGACGGCGTTGGGTCTGTTTTGTCAGCAAGGCTTGGCGACCACCAGTCTGACCGATATTGCCAGGTCTGCCGGGGTCACGCGCGGTGCCATCTACTGGCATTTTAAGGATAAGGAGGAGTTGTTCAGCGCACTCTGGCATGAGATGTGTGCCCCGTTGCGCCATTTGATGCAGGCTAGTGTCGATGTTGATGAGCCCGACCCGTTGGGTAAATTCCAGACTTTTCTGATTGAGGTGCTGCGTACCGTGGCGGCCTGTCCATCCCACCAACAGATGTTCCGCATCATGTTCCGGCTGCTGGCGTCGGATGGCGAGCCGGAGATGATTCGCGAGTTGGTGCGGCAGGAGGCTGAGCAACATGGGCTTAATATTCGCAGTTCACTGCAAAATGCGGTGAACCGGGGGCAACTCCCCCCCGATCTGTCCGTGGAACGGGCCTCCGTACTGCTGAATTGTTGCATCGATGGCTTGATCATCAGTTGGCTGAATCGCCATGAGCCGTTTGATCTGGCAACCGAAGCCGAACCCATGGTCAGGGCGCTGTTCTGCTCGTTTCGCCACTCGATGGTTGATTAGATCTCTGCCGCTGGCTCATCGGCCGCCGACAGGGCAAAACCAAAGCGTTGCACCTCGTTATCAATCATCGGCAGCATGCGTTCGACGCAGGCTTCCCCCTCGGCGATGGCCTCGCTGGCGCGATGGAAGTCCAGAATGGCCAGCTCGCTCAGGTGCGGGGTCAGCGAGATCTCGGGGGGATCCCCGGCCATCCGGGCGCGGGTAATACGCTCCTGCATGATGCTGATGCTGCTGTTCATGACACTGAGCATGCCAGGGGCGGCACCATTGCCGTTGCGTTTGGGCAGCCACTGCAAAAGCGGATGTCGTTCAGCAACCTCTTCCTCTTCGTGATTCTCCCAGCCGTGATGGGTATCCGAATTCAGATTGACGGCGATGACCAGGTCGGCGCCCATGGCGCGACAGAGGGAGACGGGAACCGGGTTGACGACGGCGCCATCGACCAGCCAGCGGCCATCGAGCTGTACCGGGACAAACATGCCGGGAATCGAGCAGGAGGCGCGCACGGCGCTCATGACCGGGCCCTGTTGCAGCCAGCGCTCGCGGCCATTTTCCAGCTCGGTGGCCACGCAGGCAAAGGGCACCTGCAACTGTTCGAAGGTGAGTTCGCCGACCCGCTCCTCGGCGATACCGAAGACCTTGTCGCCACGGAACAGCCCACCGGAGAAGGCTGGATCGAGCAGACTCATCACCTGCAGACGGGTGAAGCCGCGAACCCACTCCTCTAGTGAGTCCAGCTCCCCGGCTGCATAGGCCGCACCGACCAGAGCACCTATGCTGCAGCCAGCGACCACATCCGGGTGGATGCCGAGCCGAGCCAGTGCCCGCAACACGCCGATATGTGCCCAACCGCGCGCGGCGCCACTGCCGAGGGCCAGACCGATTTTTTTACGCGCTTTCGCCATTGCGACCTCTGCATCCCGCCATTCTACTGGCATGATAACAAGTGAGTCTGACGATGCCACTGCGGATGTCGATTATTTATCCGATGGTTGCCTGCAGAGCCCAGTAGAATCAGTTGCATGGCGGTCAGATCGTCTCATTACCAGGACAATGCCACTCATTTAAGAGAAATGCAGGAGGGTTCCCTTTCACCAACACGCCGTAAACCCATCCCTGGGGGCTCGATGGCGGCTTCCCTGCCGCCAACGGTTGGTTCAATGGGAACGCATCCTGACTTATCTGATTAACATTGCATCATCAGGAGCCTTTATCATGCGCGGACTCAATTATCACCACTTGTATTACTTTTGGGTCACCGCCCGACTTGGCAGTCTGCGGGCGGCGGCGCAACGGTTACACCTGGCTCCGCAGACCATGAGCGATCAGATCAAGTTGCTCGAAGATCGGTTGAACCGTCCGCTGTTTGAACGGCAGGGGCGCCGCCTGGTGCTCACCGTCGAGGGGCACCAGGTATTTGCCTATGCCAGTCGCATGTTCGCCATCGGCGAGGAGCTGGCGTCGCTGTTTGATGGGCGCAAACCTGGCAGTTGGCCCGAGTTCCGCATCGGCATCACGGATGCGTTGCCCAAACGGGTGGTGCAACGCTGGTTATCACCGCTCTTTACCGAGCAGCCCGATCTGCATATTCGTTGTCAGGAGGGGCCGATGATCCGGCTGCTGGGGCAGCTCGGCGTTCATGCACTGGATGCCGTGCTCTCGGAGGTGGCCTACAGTGCCGGTCTCGATGTTCAGGCGCGCAGCTATCCCTTGCTGCGCTCTCCTGTTGCCTTCTTTGCCAACAGCGAGCTGGCGACCCGCAGCCAACAACCCTTTCCGGCCTGTCTGGGGGAGTTGCCGTTGCTGTTGCCCGATCAGGATCACCCCTTGTATGCCCAGTTGCTGGGGTGGTTGCACGATCAGGGCATCACCCCCTGGATCCGCGCCGAGATCAGCGACAGCGCCCTGATGAAGGTGATGGCCGAGGCCGGGGATGGCGTCATGCCGGCACCGGAAGAGATGATGGCGCCGTTTGCCGCGCATCATGGTCTGCTCAACATCGGCTCCTGTGCCGATCTGCATAGTGAGGTATTTCTGATCGTGCCGAGCCAGCGGAATCCCCATCCGGCGGCGGCGGCAATCTTGAAAAATGGGGCGGTCGCCAACGACTAGCCCACTGGCGATGAGGGGCGCCCGGCCCCTCTGACCTCGAGGCCGCCGGCCGCCACGTCGGCGGCTCTGCCGCTCAGCCAGCTGTTTTGAGATCAGCGGTGGAATTCGCCTTCCCGTTCTGGCTGATAGACGATTTCCATGATCCGGACCTGCAACTGCTTGCCGCCGGGGCCCGGCCAGGAAATTTCATCACCAACCGACAACCCCAACAGGGCACTGCCGATAGGCGCCAGGATCGAGATGCGGTCGGGTTGGCCGTTGGCATCCTTGGGATAGACCAGCGTCAGGCAAAACTGGTCGCCGGATGGTTCGAGTCGAAAACGCACCTCGGAGTTCATGGTGACCACATGGGGTGGCATCTCTTCCGGATCGCGCACCTCGGCGCGCTCCAGCTCCTGCTCCAGGGCTTGCTTACCGGGGAAACGGGTGTTTGGCAAGCTGTCGAGCAGGCGTTCCAATCGGGCCAGATCAAGGGATGAAATAACGATATGTGGTTGATTGCTCACGGTTAATTCCTAAGAAAAATCCATAGATACCCGCAACCTATCGCGTGTCCCTGCGAAGATCAAGCCGATGGGGAGTTATCTCGTTCCCGTTGATGAATGGTTTACTTAGTGACCGATTTTTCGCGATTTTTACGGGATTTTTACAGGGGGTTGCCCCCTTTTTACCTCATTTTTCTCTGCTTCTGCGTAGGCTACGGATCCGATGCTGCCATCTATGGCATGTGCAATGGAGTGATGAAATGACGATTTGGATAGTGCTGGGGGGGCTGGGTGCCTTGGCCTTGGCGATTTATCTGTTGTATGCCCTACTCAATGCGGAGAAATTCTGATGAGTGTCAATGCCTGGATACTGTTGCTGCTGTTTTTACTGGTCTTGGGGGCGCTGGCCTGGCCTCTGGGTCACCTGGTG
>JAYRLO010000089.1:0-9991 GCA_041905215.1 Aeromonadaceae bacterium | reverse complement strand
TGACGGATTAACGAGTGACGGTTTTTACACCATCCGGGCTGCCGATCAGCGCCACATCGGCACCGCGATTGGCAAACAGACCAACCGTTACCACACCAACGATGTTATTGATCTGCTCTTCGAGTTGTTTGGCATTGGTGATCTGCAGGCCATGGACATCCAGGATCTGGTTGCCGTTGTCTGTGATGACGCCACTGCGATAGACAGGCTCACCACCGAGCTTGCGCAGTTCGCGTGCGACGAATTCACGGGCCATCGGGATCACTTCGACCGGCAATGGGAATCGTCCCATGACATCGACAACCTTGCCGCTGTCGACGATGCAGATGAAACGGTTGGCGACCGCGGCCACGATTTTCTCGCGGGTCAGGGCAGCCCCACCACCTTTAATCATCTCCATCTGGCCGTTGATCTCATCGGCTCCATCGACGTAGACATCAAAGGCATCCACTTCATTGAGATCCATGACCGGGATCCCCAGAGCCTTGAGGCGGACGGTTGAGGCCTCGGAGCTGGATACGGCGGCTTTGATCTGATCCTTAATGCTGGCCAGTGCGTCGATGAAGCAGTTGACGGTTGAGCCGGTGCCGACACCTATGATGGTATTGGGCTGAACATACTTCAATGCAGCCCAACCGACGGCCTTTTTCATTTCATCTTGAGTCACTTTTCTCTCCTGCTGTTCTCGCTGGCGCCGATTATAGCGGAGATAGAGCGGTTGCGGCAGCCTTGGATCCTACAATGACCAGTGCCAGCGGCGTGTCGGTGTCAGGATCTCGGGCAATGGAACATCCCAGCTCTCGGTGGGGACATGGGCAACCAGTTGGCAGTCATGGGCGAGCCCGATGGGATAGGGCCCTAGACGATGATGATGCCAGCCGTTGAGTGTTCGGTCGTAGAATCCGCCACCCATGCCGAGACGATTCCCTTGGGCATCGAAGGCGACGAGTGGGGTGAAGATGATATCGATGGCTGTTTTGAGCACAATTCCCTGACAGTTCAGTGCCGGTTCGGCAATACCAAACTGGTTGCGGCTCATCGGGGTATCGGGTTGATAATCGATGAATAGTAGGTGCCCTTTGCTGAACGGATGCAACACAGGCAAACAGACGGCAATCTGTCGTTGCCAGCACCAGTGGATAACGGGTTGAGTGTCCAATTCACCATCGCTGGCCACATAGAGAGCCACTCGTTTGGCATGACAAATCAGCGGGTGTTGTTCAAATTGGGCGACAAGAGAGAGGGCTGATTGTTGTTGCTGTTCGGCGGTCAGAAGACGCCTAGTTTCGCGCATCTGCTGGCGGATGAGTTGACGTTGTGACATGAAGAAGAACCCCGGGGTGCCGTTGCAGGTCGAAGTCCTTGAACCCGGAGGTCCAAGGTGGAAGTCTGGATTCAACCGTAGGCTTCTCGGTACGAGCCGAGCATGCTCAATAGTCAAAAGGCGACTTCCGTAGGGAAAATTATCGGCTCAGGGACTGAAACCCACTGACGAACACCCCAGGGAGATTTACCTATATTCTAGTTATCTTTGCAGCAATCTGCCTTGTTCTTTTAACGCATCTTCGATCGTTGCTTGCAGCATCCGAATACGTTGATCCATGGTCTCTGAATATTGGCGATTCTTGTTTTTCTCCAGCGCCAATTCATGACAAAAATTCAGAGCGGCCATCACAGCTAGCTGTTCATTGTTGCTGGTCCGTGAGCGTTGACGCATCTGACCCAATGTCTCGTTGAGCTCGGCTGCTGCTGCACGCAGATTAGCGCCCTGTCCGGTCTGACAAGAGAGTTTATAAACACGCCCCATGATGTTGATTTCAACAGCTTCACTCTCGGTGGTCATGCTTTCCTCAATCTGTCTTGCTGGTATGGACGGCCTGTCTCGATAAGGGGCGACTATATAGCGCAGATCTGCAAGTTTCAAGGCTTGGCTGGCTGTCTCGTGGTGGCAGTGATAGGATCGTCGCCTTTGCGCACATCACTTGATGTTTTCTTATACAAAAAGGAGCGGAGCAATGACTCAGGATGTTTTACAGCAATACAGTGCGGCCGCCGAGTTGCTCGATGCTCAGGATGTGATGGCAACTCCGGCTGAGTTGCATGGCGTACTGTGTGGTATGTTGTGCGGTGGCGCCCCTCTGCGCCGTGATGCCTGGCTGCAGGAGTTCAATGAGCTGGTTAATGATGGTGTCTCTTTGCCGGTGGCCGTCAATGAGTGGTTGGAGTCGTTGTTTAATGCCACGCGGGAAGGCTTGACCCTGCAGGCTGGATTCCAGCTGTTACTGCCGGAAGATGATGAGACGCTGGAAGATCGTCTGCTGGCGATGAGTGATTGGGCCCAGGCTTTTCTTGCTGGTTTTGCGGTCATTCAACGTGACCTGGCTCAGGCCTCTGATGAGCTGCAAGAGATGCTGAGCGATATCAGTGAAATTACCCAGATGGAACAAGATTTGGATGAGGATGTGGAAACAGAAGCCTCCTATATCGTGATCTATGAACATCTGAAGCTGGGCGCCATGATGGCGTTCGAAGAGTTCGGGCAGCGTCCGGCCGAGCTGGTTTCCAAGACCCTGCACTAACCCCCTGCGGCCAGCTCACATCCGCACTGGGCTGGCTTGCCCCCTGGTTCTGTTCTCCACCTAGCTGTGCATAGCAGGGATCGACGTTGTTGCTTGCTGCGCAGCATTGAACAGGCTCTAATGACCTTTTCCCTCGATGACAGTTGCGATGCAGGAATTTGATTTTGCTATCGTTGGTGGCGGCATGGTCGGCTCGACCCTGGCCTTGGCCTTGGCTCGGCTGGCTGGCTCGTGCGCGCGGAAACCGCGGATCCTGTTGCTGGAGTCCCGGCGCCCGGAGACGGTTTTGCATCCCGGATTTGATGCCCGAGCCATCGCCTTGGCCTACGGGAGCCAACTGGCGTTGCAGGAGCTGGCGCTCTGGCCACTCTTCTCGCCGGGCTCTGCTGCCATCGACTCCATCCATGTCAGTGATCGAGGCCATTGGGGCCGCGTTGAGCTGCATGCCAACGAATACCAGCTTCCTCAACTGGGGCATGTTGTTGAACTGTTCGGGGTCGGGCAGCGCTTGTTGCAGCGAATCGAAGAGACGCCCGCTATTTGTTACCAGGCCCCAGCCCAGCTTGTCTCTTTGACCCAACATCCGGACCGGACCGTCCTGCAATTGGCGAGTGGTGAGCAGGCGACCTGTCGGTTATTACTGCTGGCCGATGGCGGTAGCTCGGCCTGGCATGAATCGCTGGGATTGGCTTGGCGACAAGAATCCTATAGCCAGAGTGCCATCATTGCCAATCTGCGGGCCTCGGGGGCTCAGTCTGGACGAGCCTGGGAGCGCTTTACCGAGGCGGGGCCGCTAGCCTTGCTGCCGTTAGGGGAAAACCGATTGTCACTGGTCTGGTCCATGGCCGATAACGATGCAGCGAACGCCATACGTTGGTCTGATGAGCAATTTCTTGCCCGGCTGCAGCAGACCTTCGGCTATCGTGCCGGGCGCTTCGTGCAGGTGGGCGAGCGGGTGAGTTACCCCTTGCAACTGCGACAGACCCTGCAGACTCGCCACCATAGGCTCTTGCTGGTGGGTAATGCTGCCCAACAATTGCATCCGGTGGCTGGCCAGGGGTTTAATCTCGGACTGCGGGATGTGATGACACTCTATCACCTGTTACAACCACTCTGGCAGACGGCCGTGGATCCGGGGCGGGCTGACCTGTTGCAAACATACAGCGAACGGCGTCAGGCCGATGTGGCGCGCACTGTCTGGATGACGAGCAGCTTGGTGCGCCTGTTTTCCACATCGGCCTGGCCCCTGATTGGTAGCAGAAATATCGCTCTGGCCAGCATGAACCGCTGCGGCCAGCTAAAACAGTTGCTGGCACGCCAGGCGTTGGGATTAGCCGAATGAAGAGAGTAGATATCGCCATCCTGGGTGGTGGCATGGTGGGATTGACGGTTGCCGTTGGCCTCAAGACGAGTGGCCTCAATGTATTGCTGCTTGAGCAGCAGGGGCCAGAGCCCTTGGTGGAGACTCCGGCGCTGCGGGTCAGTGCCTTGAACCTGGCCGCCGAGCAACTGCTTCGTCGTTTGGATGTGTGGCAACATCTGGTTCGTAAACAGCCCTATGGGCGCATGGATGTGTGGGAAAAAGATGGTCCGGCTCATCTGCAGCTCAATGCGAGCAGCCTGATGCAACCTCATCTTGGCCATATCGTGGAGAATCGCGCCCTGGTGGCTGCCTTGTGGCAGCAGCTGGCCGACAGCCCCGTTGCGGTTCGCTCTCCCGCCCATATCACCTCGGTAGCGACGTCGTCGGCCGGTGTGTTGATCTTGTCGGAACAGGAGGAACCGGTTCTGGCCAGCCTGGTCATTGCGGCGGATGGTGCCAATTCTTCCTTGCGTCAACAGCTCAAGATCCCGATGGCTGAGTGGGACTATGAACATTCGGCTCTGGTTGCCACCATCCAGACCGAGGAGCCCCACGGCGGCTGTGCTCGGCAACTCTTCAGTCCCCAGGGGCCTCTGGCTCTGCTTCCGCTCTGGCAGCCAAATCTGATTTCGATCGTCTGGTCTCAACCTCCGGAGCAAGCGCAGCAACGACAGACTCTCTCGGTCGATGCGTTTAACAAGGCACTGACGATCGCCTCGGATGGCGTACTAGGGCGCTGTACCCTGGTCAGCGAGCGCATCGTGCTGCCGCTGCGTGCCCGCTTTGCCCGAGAGCTGATCAGGGAGCGTTGCGTCTTGATCGGCGATGCGGCTCACACCATTCACCCGCTAGCGGGGCAGGGTGTCAATCTGGGGCTGATGGATGCGGCGGCGCTCATCGAGGTTCTCCATCGTCACATGGTTCCGGGTGGGGAGCCGCAGGATCTGGCGTTTTTGGCCCCCTATGCCCGCTGGCGTAAAACCGAGGCGGTGCAACTGCTGGCCGCCATGGAAGGCTTCAAGCAACTGTTCACTCCGGGGGATGGCATCAGCCGCTGGCTGCGTGGTGTGGGTATCTCACTGGTCGATCAGATGACGCCACTCAAACAACAGTTGATGCGTCGCGCCATGGGGCTGGCCGGGGAGCTGCCCGCTCTGGCCCGGCCAGAATGAGGGTGCCTAAATACCTCCTAATGATGCTACAGCGACAAAGTAGCACACGCTGACACGCCGTAAACCCATCCATGGGGGCTCCGCCGCGCCATCCCTGGCGCAGAGGGTCAGCTTAGCGCTACCCTGCCTCTGTAACAGGTGATCTGCTATTCGGAAGCTATTTAGAGAGCGGAGTTAAGGCTTGGCGCTTGATACAAGGGGGCCAACTGGCTGATCAGGTTGCATTCGCCAATGGGCGAGGCCAGCAGACATCCTTGCATCAGGTCGCAGCCAAGCTCCTGCAACAGCAATGATTGCAGGCTGTTATCGACCCCTTCACCGATGATGCGTTTGCCCAGAGAGTGAGCCATCTGGATGATAGAGCCGACCAATTGTTTGTCGATGTCACTGTCGAGCATCCTCAGGGTGAAGCTGCGATCGAGTTTGATGTTGTCAAATGGCAGGCGGCTCAGATAAGTCAGCGCCGAATATCCGGTGCCAAAATCGTCGAGAGTCAGACGATATCCGGCCCGGTGCAGCGTCTCCATGGCCTTTTGCGCGCGTTGATAGTCAAAGCGTAATGCCTGTTCATTGAGCTCCAGCGAGATGCGGGATGGAATGATGTGGTAGGTCAGCGTCAGCCGCTCCAGCGTGCTGTGCAGCTCAGGGTCGAGTAGCTGCTGACCGGTCAGATTGATCGCCATCTGCAGTCCCGTCATGCCGGCAACATCCAACTGATGTAGCTGGTGCAGTGCCTGTTCGATGACCCAGCGGCCGAATTGCAGTACCAGCCGGCTATTTTCCAGGATAGGAATGAACTCCAGTGGCGAAATGTTTCCTTCTAACGGCAGTTGCCACCGACTGAGTGCTTCGAGTCCGGTAATCCGCTGTTGGCGACACTCCTTGATCGGCTGATACTGCAGGTAGAGTTCGCCGTTGCGCAATGCCAGAGCAAAACGCTCCTCGATGAAGTGATTACGAACCGATTTCTCATGCAAACGGGGTGTATAGATCTGGTAGCTATTGGTGCTTTGCTGCTTGACCTCATTCAGTGCCATTTCAGCCTGGCGCAGCAACTCGGCGGCCGGGGTGTCACTGGAATCAATCAGCACTATGCCAGCCGAGAAGCGCAGCGAGAAGTTGCGGTTAGCCAGCAGCAGTGAGGACTCGAGCCGGGATTGCAGTTTATTGACGATGAGGTGGATCTGTTCGACCTCTTGCAGATTGGTTACCAGCAGAGCAAAGAGATCATCGCTGAGGTGGCAGAGCAGATCGGCTTCGCGTACCGACAATCGTAGCTCTTGGGCGACCTTCTGCAGCAGCCGCTCCCCCTCCTGGTGGCCAACCGAGTGGCTGAGTTGGCGAAACCCATTGATCTCCAACAGGAGTAATGCCTGTTTATCGGGATAGCGCTGCAGGGCTGCCAGGTTGCGGCCTACCTCGAACATGAAGCAGTCGCGATTGGGAAGCCCCGTCAATGGGTCATACAGACTGTGTTGTTGCAACTGGACGGCTTGTTGCTCCAGCAGCTTCTTGTGATCGGTGATCTGCTGATTCAGCGCAGCAACTCCGTCTGCCAAAACTGATAATTCATCCCGGCAGCGGGGATCCAGCCTCGTGGGCGTACTCTCTTGCTGCGGCTGTAAAATTTGTGGCAGCAAGCCGTTTACCCGGCGGAGTCGTTTGAACTGCCAATATCCCCACAGGCTAAGGAGCCCGAGTAACAATATCGCGGTGAGTGGGCGTCCGAACCGGACGAGCAATGCGGATCCCGTTGCCGCATCATGCGGGGTTGGGGCAATTAGCAGCAGGTACTGAGGCCCACCTTTGGGTGAATTGGCCAAGTGGCTGAGCCAGATCTGGCTTTTGGGCAACTCGCTGACAAGCTGCTGGGTCCACTCGCCGAGTGTCAGGCCTGGAGTGGGAAGGGTGGCCACCAACCGGCGGGCCATGGTTGGCGGCAAGCTCTCTTGCGTACTCGAAAGCAGCGACCAGTGCACATCCAGCGGCTCGTTTTGCCACTGATCATCATCGGCAAGGTGAGATGGAATGCTGCCCAGAAACAATCCCCGGATCCCGGACTCTTGCTGCAGGCGGATCAGCAATGGTGCCAGAGGGCTGATGGCGATGGTTCGGCCGACTTGACCATAGTGTGACCAACTGAAAGCCTGTACGAGCCAGCACTGGTCAAGACACTCAACTTGTGTGATTGGGGCATCGGCTGTGAGTGGCCTACGGAGCAGATCGGCCACTATGACGCTATCCAGCGGATAGTCGTTGGGTGAATTCTGCAGTTGAGTGTTGTCAGGGAACCAGCGCAGGAATACAAAATCACCCTGTTTGTTCTCCTGGTCGCTACGTAGTAGTTGTTGGGCGGCTTGCAGGCGCTCATTGATCAGATTTTGTTGCAGGTGGTCCAGCCAACGCTCCGCATTGGCCTTTTGTTGAGGAGATACGGCTGTTTCGTCTGGAAGCGTGACGACGAGGAGCCCGGCCATGGTCACAGCGATGATAAGGATGGCCACCAGGCCCTGATATCGCAGGGAGATAAACCAGGGTGCTTTTTGCATTGCCACTGTCTCTTGGTTGTCGAAAACGGAATAATTTTTATGAAAATTGCTGAGTGTGCCCACGGAGTGTGAACAAACGTCAATTTCCGGCGGCAATGGGCTAAACATAGAGCAAACGAGGGGGGCGGCACCACCCCCTAGCCGATAAATTGCGTCCTTGCGCGATATCCAATGCCCTGAATGTGCGGCCACTATCAGATTTGCCGTCTGACTCAAGAAACCGGGAGATCCTGCTGCGTTTTTCAGAGTTTCGCTGACTACACTGCAGTGAACAGCAGATCCTTGCGTGACCCATCTGGCCTTGGTTTGTCGTAGCGCCATGATGCGGACACGCTGACGGGCACAGTCTCACGTGTCAGATCGCGTATTCGGAGGTTTTGTATGAATCATATCCCAAGTGAACTGCACTATACCTCCACTCACGAGTGGGTGCGTTTGGAGCAAAACAACGAGGCTGTCGTCGGCATCACTCATCATGCTCAGATGATGTTGGGTGACATGGTGTTTGCGGAGCTGCCGGAACTCGGCACCGTATTGCTCGAAGGTGATGATGTCGCCGTGGTTGAGTCGGTTAAGGCTGCTTCAGATGTGTTTACTCCGGTCAGTGGTACTCTGATCGCCGTCAATGATGAATTGGAAGGGTCTCCGGAGTTGATCAATCAAGATCCGTACGGTGCGGGCTGGCTGTTCAGGGTGCAATTGGAGGATCCGGAAGAGCTGGATGGCCTGATGGATGCGGAGTCCTATGCACTGTTGTTAGAGAGTGAGCGTGAGTTGTGATGGGTCGAGAATTCCTGTTGCGATCATCACGGTTGGCATTGTTATACATAAAACGTGAATAGAATCGCAATGTGGACTCTATATCCGTCGGGTGAATGTGGTAAGTTAGCCATATTCACTAAGAGTTCACCTCTTATTGAACAGGCGATCTAGTATCGCGATTCCGTAGCACTTGTTTGGCCTGGGAACCCCGGGCCATTTTTTTGTCTATTCAGCCTTGATAACTACCGACATGTGGGCGTCTGCTGGGCCCGATCAACTGAATGTCTACCGGATTGAACGCCTTGATCGCCTCGAAACAGAAGTCGCCGAGCGCCTGATGCAGTGATGCCGGAGAGTGATTGGTGATCAGGATGACGCTCTTGGATAGATTCCGGCGGCGGCGCAGTAAATGGCCGAGGAAGCTGGATTGGCTCTCCAGCAGTTTGGCTCGATTTGACCCTATTTCATCGATGATCAACAGATCGACCTCTTCGAGTGCCCGGCGGTAACGGTTACGTGCTTCCTGATCCTCGATGACGCCAAAAAACAGCCGATCAACGACCGAGGCCCATTGCTGAAAGATCACCGATTTTTGATGCTGGGCAATCAGCTCATGAGCGATGGCTCCGGCCAGTGTTGACTTCCCGGTGCCATAGCCGCCGTAGATCAGCACGCAACTGCCGCCATGCTGCTCCCAGTGTTCAAAACCGCTGATGAAGGAGCGGGCAGTCTGGATTGCATACTCTAGGGTCGGGTCATCATGATCCATTCGCTCGAACAACCACTCCGGATTGAGATCGGCCTGGGCGATCAGGCGTTCAATGCGATGTTGTTGTGCCTCATGCTGTAACTGCCGAACCTCGCGGTTGGCGGCTACCTCGTACTGTTGGCGCAGAGTCTGGTAATCCATGGTCTCTGCGGGGCCAGACTGGCGACGCAGACGCTGGATCCGTTGCAGAAGCGAACTCACCTGCTGGTGTAGCTGGGGGTCATGCTCCCGATGCTTGGAGGCTTGTTCCTGATAATCCTTGTCCTGGCTCAGAGGGTTCAGTTCACTCTTTTTCATGTTCGTCTCCTTGCTGTTGCGCACTCAGGCGGCGCGCTTGAGCAATCATCTCGAGGGCGCGTTGGCTTGGGCCTTGCTCTGGAACCGCGGTCACTTGCTGATACCCGGTGCCGACCATCGGCATGGCTGGGGTTCTCGTATAGCGTCGAGCCTTGAGAGCCTTGATGAATTTCAGCATCCACTGATGCTCATTGGCAAACACCTCGGGACGACCGAGCCAGTAAGCGATAAATTCGCCCAACTCCTCTTCGGCGTAGTGACTCTCCAGCAGACCACACAGACGGGCCAAATCGTGGAATGAGTCGTCAGGTCGCCATTGCACATGCATGGCATGAGCCTGTTGTGGCAATGGCGCCATCATGACCGATGGGGCGAGAGCCGGCAGCCGGAGTTCGGCTCCATGGTAGTGTTCCGGCTGCGGCCGATGAACTACCTCTAACAGACCGATATTCAGTAACTCATCCAACAATCGTGTCAATTGACTGGCATTGACCTGATAG
>JAYRLO010000088.1:3504-10010 GCA_041905215.1 Aeromonadaceae bacterium | reverse complement strand
AAACTGAGCGGCGTGTTGTTCCACCAGAGGCGATGGCGAACTACCGCTCGATAACAGCTCTAGCTCACCACTCAAGATATCCAGCCCACTGAGCAAGGCCGAAATTTGCTCACGGGAAAGGCTCTTGCCATTATCGCGAACACGCATGATCAGACTTTCTTGATGATGGGTAAACGCAACGAAGTCATCGAGGGCAAAGAGACCAGCTGACCCCTTGAGAGTATGCACCGCCCTGAAGAGCGCATTAAGGAGCTCCAGATCATCGTGTCCGTCATCGAGCTCCAGCAAAGCCGCCTCGGCTTGCAGAATCAACTCCTTGGCCTCTTCGATGAAATTGGCCAGCAATTGCCCCCACTGTTCCTGACTGAACATAACGGCTCCTTACCTGTGCTCGGAAAGCACGATGACATCACCAAAAAATGGAGCTAACTGATAGAGATCCAGTAACTCGATCACCGTCTGGGAGTGATTTTGCAGAGCTAGTTGCTCACCCAGCGTACGCCGTAACGCGATTAGCCACTGCAAACCAGCCGTATCAATATCGGTAACGCCCCCCAGATCAACAATCATCGGCTGATCCATGGATCCGGCCTCAACCAGTTGAGTCTGCAGTTCACCGACATCGTAAATCGTCAACGATCCACTCAGGCGTGCGAGAAGGGTTCCTGATTCCACATTAAGCTGCATCATAAGCACCTCCTCACAGGATCAGCTTTTCAACGGCGGCCAATAATTGGGGCGGCTGAAAAGGCTTAACGATCCAGGCACGGGCTCCAGCCTCCTGCCCCTCTTTTTTCTTGGCCTCCTGACTTTCCGTTGTCAGCATCACAACCGGGGTGAATTTATGTTCCGGCTTACTTTTCAGGGCCTTCAAGAAGGTGATGCCATCCATATTCGGCATATTCACGTCGCTGATGATGAGATTGACGCGCTGACCAACCAATTTATTGAGCGCATCCTGACCATCGATGGCATCGATCACGCCATATCCAACCGAGGTCAACGCCGCACGCACCAATTGCCGAATCGAAAGGGAGTCATCGACGATCAATACTGTTTTAGCCATGTGATTAGCCTCCCCTAGAAAAAGGTTACCGAATTGTCGGCCTCTCGAGTCTCAACACGACCTGCGTGTTCCTCGTCGGTGGTAAAGCGTTCACGAAATCTTTGCTCCCAGCTCGTCACATCGAAATCACCATTGATATCGTCCAGCAGCACTTCACGGATCTCGTTCAGATCGGTCTGTAGATGCTCCAGGATCTGGCAGACTCGGTCCTGGAACTGCAGCTTGGTAATAATTTGACTGATCGCAGTCTCACTCTCCTGGGACAACAGGTGGAGCCGTGTTCCCGCATCGTGCAACTCATTGATCTCGGTGCTGAGCCGCTCCGTGACTGTGTGGACCGATTGCTCCAGCAATGCCAGATTGGCGTCATCCGTACGCACCAGGTTATCTGCGGCGTCTATCGTCGCCTGGATAGCCTTGGTCACGGCCTCGACCTTTTTGCCAATATCACGCCCCGTCTCTCCGGATTGGCCTGACAGGGTTCGAACTTCACTGGCGACCACAGCAAAACCTCGGCCGGCGTCGCCAGCCCGAGCCGCCTCTATGGCTGCATTCAAGGCCAGTAAATTGGTCTGACTTGCCAGTTTTTGTACCGAGCTCGCCATGCTCTTGAGCTCCAGCATGAAACCCCCAAGCTCGGAGATGGTCGTTTGCAACTGCAATTTATAGCTGCGGGATCCATCAAAGGCGGCAATCACGGAGACAAGGGAGTTATTGGTCTCCTGCAATACATCCGTAATGGAGTGGCCACTACCTCGCGAATCGAACAGTGAAGAGCTGGTCTGGTTCTCTTCCTGTAAACGTCCCATCAATTGAGTAAATGGTGCCAACAAAGACTCGATATTGTGCTTGACCAAATCAGCGACAACATCCAGCTGCCGCCGCCAAACGAGCAGCATGGCGGGCATCTCAACCAAAAGAGGATCCTTGGCTGGCTCCTGGACTTCGATAACCAGCGATTCATCATGGGCATGTGAGTCCTGCCCCCGTAGCAAAACATCGCCAGGCAAGGAATAGCGAGCCATAAACCCAAACAGGGAGACTGCTTGCAATGCCAAACTCAGGGCAATACAGAGTTCACCGAACAAGAGTTGTTCCATCAGGATCGCTGCCATGCCGAGACATCCCAGCAACAATGTCACTATTCGATACACGGGCAACCTCCTAAGACTCTCGCGCCAACAAAGAAGCAACAAACTAATAACCAATCGACACTTGGCAAGCTTAGGAAGGAAAAAAGGAAGGAAACGGAACCAGGCCTCGTTATGTGACGCCCATCACAAACAGACTCATATGCGCAAAATGAGTGCCAGAAGCAGAGGAAAAAACCTCGAAAACTGTCAGTTGCCAAATATGACAGCATGAATTCTTTCGGCGCTATTTATGCTAGAGGATAAAACATCCGGCAAAAATGGGCCTAGGGAGGCACCAAAAGACTCTGCGTGACGCAAACCGCCATGATTGCCAATGACTACCATCTCGAGCCGGAGCAAGGTAACCGCAAACCCTGCATAAATGGCTTTAGTAACCAATTGATGAGTTTGGGATTACTTTGACAAGCCCCCAGCTCATCGAGCACAATCGAGGACTAATCAGATCTCGCGGGGCTCAACAACATGACGGCGGAAAATCAAAATTTCTCGACGCTTGAACAAGCATTTTCTCTTGGTAATGGCCAAGACTCGGCACTCAACTGGTTGAGAAAAAACCACAGTCAAGTTGCAATCTTCCTCGTCAGTGGCATCAAGCTCGAAGGCACGATCAGTGGCTTCGATCAATACAGCGTGCTGCTGACCGATGCTCATGGCAATCAGCAGATGATCTACAAAGCAAAAATTTCAACCATTGCCATGCTCAGCGGCAGAATGGGTGGTGGATTCCAGCGCCCCCGCAGACCAGCTCGGCCCGGCATGGAGTCTCGCAGTGGGAGTTATGAAGATCGACGGAGCACCCCGTCGGATGACACCGAACACTCGTGAATTCAACGTCCTCGCGTCGTTGCAAAAAAGGCCCCTTTCGGGGCCTTTTTGTTAGCTATGTTCAAACCTATTCCGCAACGACAGCATCCAGCCCGGATTCCACTCGCCAACACAAGCAAGCTATCACTGCGATGGCAGTAGGCAGCAACCACGCCAATCCCACCTCAAACAGAGGTAAGAAGTTGAATAGCTCCAGGTTAATACCTATGACTTTCAACCCATCCAATGAGCCAAATAGCAAGGCAATCAACATCACGACACGGAAAGCCAGGCGAGGATGAGTAAAGCGCTCCTTGAGAAGAGTCATCAGCACCAGAACGACCGCAATCGGGTAAATTGCCACCAGAACAGGGATGGAAAGAGCGATCAGCGCAGAGAGTCCGACATTGGCAATGAGGGCACACAAAACGCTCATGCCAATCACCAATGTGCGGTAGCTCAGTCGAGGCAACAGCGAATGGAAAAAGTCAGCACAAGCCGAGGTCAAGCCAACCGCAGTCGTCAGACAGGCGAGTGAGACTATGCTGGCAAGAATAAACTGGCCCGAAGTACCAAACAGCTTGGCAACATACAAAGCAACGATCTCCCCCCCATTAGAGGGAGCATCGAGCAGACCGCCCGAGGTAGCTCCCAACTGGAACAAGGAGATGTAGACAAATGCCAGACCGGCGGCCGAGATCAGCCCGGCACGCACCAGATAGCGAGTTTGCAACGCGCTGTCGGTAATCCCTTTTTGCTTCAGGACATCGATGATCAGCATGCCAAACATCAAGGCACCGAAGGTGTCCATGGTGTTGTACCCTTCCAGCAACCCCTTGGCGCCAGGATGCGCCAGATACTCAACAGCGGCGGCAGGCACACTTCCCTGCGGAGCCACCAAGACCGCAATTGCCAGCACAATCAGCAACAGAACCAGCAGAGGAGTTAGTATCTTGCCAATCGCATCCAATAATCGCCCCTGATTGAGCGAGAGCCGCAATGAAAGCCCGAAGTAACCGAGAGTAAACAGAGCCTGACTCGTCTGCCCGGCATAACTCCCCAAAAATGGTTTCAAACCCATCTCATAGGCAACCAACCCCGTTCTCGGAGTTGCAAACGCAGGGCCAATGATCAGAGCTACCGCGACAGCAATGAGGGTACCAACACCGGCTGGCAACCCCTTTGACATTGTCTGTATGCCACCACCAGCTTTGGCCACCGCCAGGATAGTCACCAAGGGCAGGCCAACGCCTGTCACCAGAAAGCCGAGCATGGCCCAGCCCATCTGCTCACCGGCCAAGAAACCGGCCATCGGAGGGAAAATAATATTGCCCGCCCCCAAGAAGAAGGCAAATGTCATAAAGCCGAGACCGATAACATCGGCCGTTTTCATGGTTTGACTCACAATGAACTCCAAAATTACATCTTTTTGATTTTTTAGTGTTTTATCGCGCAAAATCTGACAGCAGAACTGCAGAGCGAGCCACCATCCATGGACATCAGAGCGGGATAATTGTCTGACGTTATGGCTCGAGAAGAGAGAGGAGAAGAATAAAGCAATAGATATTTAAGACAAGGCAGCCATTAAAGCTTGAGATAAAAATCCCGAACCATTCCGGAATATGTTTCAGAATACGCACCATCATCAGCACAAACCACAATACAACCTTCCGACCCGTGGCATTTATCTCTAGATAGCAGCAGTAAAAAACGATTTGAAACCGCACCAGATCTCGGAATTAATCGCTGCATTTCCGCAACATGCAGACCATTAAACTCGGCACGTTCAATCATCAAATGAGCCTCATTGACCGGTAAAATAAAGGCTATTTTGCCGTTGGGAGCCAATAGTCGCATCGAGTGTTCCAGCAGCTCCTGATGGCTCAGACTCGAGGTATGACGGGCCTGCTGTCGGGATGGTGAGGCGAATGGCTGCCCATGATGAAAGTAGGGCGGGTTGGATACAATTAGATCAAATGGCTCTGACTTCAGAGCCTGCACCGCAGACTCAATCACTTGGATCCGCTGGGACCATGGGGAATTGGCGACATTTTCTGCGGCCTGCCCGGCGGCAGCATGATCCAGCTCAACCGCTACAATCTGGCAATCCGGTGAAGAGCGCTGCGCCAGCATCAAGGCAATCAATCCGGTGCCGGTTCCAATATCCAAAATACGACGAACTCCCTCGACGGGAACCCACGCGCCGAGCGCTACTCCATCGGTGCCAACTTTCATCGCGCACCGATCCTGAGCGATGGAAAACTGCTTGAACGTAAAATGAGGCTTCCCCATGACTCTGGATTTTTCCTTCAAAAATCTGGCTAAGGGCGGATTTTATCACGCTACTACCCTATAATGACGTCCCAAATATGTAAGCGAGTATCACCCCTCATGTCCTTCGATACCCTCGACCTTGACTCCGTCTTGTTGCGCGCCGTCGCCGAGCAAGGCTTTGTCCGTCCGACCACCATCCAGCAACAGGTGATCCCAGCCGCGATGGACGGGCGTGACATTCTTGCTTCCGCGCCAACCGGGACCGGTAAAACAGCCGCATTCCTGTTGCCAACCATGCAACATCTGCTCGATTTCCCTCGGCGCAGAGCTGGTGCGGCGCGGGTATTGATTCTGACACCGACTCGCGAACTGGCACTGCAGATCACTGAACATGCCCGTGCGCTGGCCGTCCATACCCATCTGGTCATCGAAACCATCATTGGTGGTGTCGAGCACGACAAGCAACTGCCTGCACTGACTGAAACGACCGACATCATAGTGGCAACCCCGGGCCGCCTGATGGAGTACATAGAGGCAGAGAGCTTCGATAGCCGGGCCATCGAGATTCTGATCCTCGATGAAGCTGATCGCATGCTGGACATGGGGTTCATCGGCGAAGTCGATCGGATTGTCGCCGAGGCCCGCTGGCGTCGGCAGACCATGCTGTTCTCCGCAACACTGGAAGGAACCGGGCTGGTCAAGTTTGCCAATGAGGTCCTCAAGGATCCGGTTGAGCTCAACGCCGAATCACCGCGCAGCGAGCGTCGCAAGATCCAGCAGCTGATGTACCTGGCAGACTCTCCGGAACATAAATTCGCTCTGCTCTGCCATCTGTTGCGCAGTGACGACGTCAAACGCAGCATCCTGTTCGTCAAGACTCGGGAGCGGCTGGCTGAACTGTCCGCCCAACTCCAGGCCAGTGGTATCGACTGCGCCTGGATCCGCGGCGAGATGGAGCAAGAGAAACGAGTCGAGGCCATTCGCCGCTTCCGCAACGAAGAGGTTAATGTGCTGGTCGCGACCGATGTCGCCGCGCGCGGTATCGATTTGCCGGATGTCAGTCATGTCATCAACGTCGATCTGCCACGAACGGCCGATGTCTATGTTCACCGCATCGGCCGCACAGGGCGTGCGGGCAAACGGGGTACCGCCATCAGTCTGATCGAAGCGCACGATATGGCGATGCTGAGTCGTATTGAGCGTTATAC
>JAYRLO010000088.1:0-3494 GCA_041905215.1 Aeromonadaceae bacterium | reverse complement strand
CATTGACGAGCTCAAGCCACAGCACAAGACAGCCAAAGTCACCGGCAAGAAAAAGCCGGATGCCAAGAAAGAAAAACGCAAGGAGCTCGACAAGCGCAAGGCCGCCGAAGCGGAAGAGCCACGCAAGAAAGAGCGTCTGCGCGACAAGAAAAATAAAGGCAAACCTGATTGGGCCAAGAAAAAAGCCACCAAGGAAGCACGGGCCAAGAAGGGAAGCGATAGTCAATAATCTCCCAAGGCCGCCAGACCAGGCGGCCTGATTCCTCACCCTGCGGCTTTGTTGTATGCCGATATCCCCGATGAGAGGGAGCCCAGACAGAGGTTCCTAGACGCAACCACTACAGCACCTCTCGAACCCAAATATCTTGCCGGTGTGACCCATGGCGCTGTTTTCAGGCAGCCCGGTTTCCTGAGAGCAATCGCTGCTTTACAGTCAATTCATACCCTGCGCTTTCATCAGATCGCTTCTGTATCAGGACGCACCATGTTCAACTTTATCAAGTTCAACGATCGCCGACTCGCAACACGAGCTACGTGGCTGTTTGCCGGGGGCCTGCTGTTGATCATGGGGGGAAGTCTCGGCTTTCTGAGTCTGTTTTTCATCCACTCCATTGGTGATATCGAACGCGACTTTATCGCGAGCGGCAATCTTCAGGCACGCCAGAGCATCCAGCTCAAACTCAACGAGATGGCAACGCGCTCCATGGATTGGGCCTACTGGGATGAAACCTATCTGTTGCTGAAGCGCGGAGATGCCGAATTTGCAGCACGCAACCTGAGTGCCGATTCGCTAAAAACCAATGATGTCGATCTGATGGTTTTTATCCAGCGCGACGGCCGTCTGGTTGAGGCGGTGGAGTTGCTGCCCGGTTCGGACCTACTGCATCCCCTCTCCTCCGATCGCTGGCAGGCACTAGCCGGTCATGATGCACTCGGGGACAGACTGACAATCCTAAGGAAACAGCCGGATCTGGATACAAAACCGCTTGCAGGAGTGATCGCTCTGGCCGGAGAGCCTTATCTCATCGCCATAACGCCTGTTCTCAATAGCCTGTATCAAGGCCCCGTCGCCGGTTGGATGATCTGGGGGCAACGGATCCGCGGGTTTTTCCCCGCCCGCTATCAACAAATTTTAGCCGCCGACAGCCAGCTACTCCCGCCACAAGCGGCCCCAAGAGCAGATCTTGAGATCCTGATGGCCAACGAACGCCTCCAGATACGCGAAGAGCAGCATCAGATACAAGCCTTCAGTGAGTTGGATGATCTCAATCATCACGCCGTCGGCATCATTCAGGCTCAGATGCCAAGAACCCTCTATCAAAGCGGCCTATTCTCACTTGTGATCCTGTTTACCTGCAACCTGCTCGGAGGAAGCCTCCTGATCTGGATGTTCCTGCGGTTGTTTCGCAAACATGTCACAGAACGCTTCACGTTATTGGAAAACGGCCTGACCCACCTGGCGCAAGCAAATTGGGCAGCCCCTCTGCACATCGAGGGGCAGGATGAAATATCAATGGCCAGCAAGGTCATCAATCAGCTGCTGGAATCGAAACAGCTGTCGAATTCCGCCCTTGATGACATCGAACAAAAGTTCTCCGTGCTCTATCAGAGCGTCGCGATTGGCATCATCATGGTGCACGATGAACGGATAATAAGCTTGAATGATACCGCGCTGCGGATGCTGGGCTACGACCAGCAAACCAGCCTGCTGGGCAAACCATTTGCGCTCTTGTTTGCCCCGGACTCCCCACTGGAACACTTTACCCGCAGCCGTTTCAACCAGTTGCTAGCACTAGGACCCAAGATGGTTGAGTGGGAGTTTATTGGCAACGCCGGATGGCGCGTCCCCTGTGAACTCAATGTCACAGCACTGGATCATACGGGCCAGCCCGCTTGGCTGATCTCGGTTCGCGATATCACGGAACGCCGGAACAGCGAGAGCAAAATCAAGCGATTAAGCTCTTATGACAATCTGACTGGGCTGCTGAATCGCAACCAGATGCAGGCATTGTTGCAGGCTGCTCTGGAGCACCGCGAGGAAGATACGCCGCATTTTGCCCTGCTTCATATCGATATCGCCCATTTCAAAAGCATCAATGATACCTTTGGTCACGCCACGGGTGACGCCTTACTGCAGGAGGTCGCATTCCGCCTCTCTCGCTATCTGGGCGACCAGCTGGTAGCTCGTATCGCCAGCGACGAATTCATCGTCTATCTGCCACGCATAGACTCCTTCTACCATCCCATGCGGCTGGCCAGCCAGCTCCGGTCACTCATTGCCGAACCCATGCAGCTCGAGGAGGCGGAGCTCGTCGTCAGCGCCTGTGTCGGGGTCGTGATCGGTGGCAATGAGTTCGCGGCAGCCGAAGAGGTACTGCGCTGTGCCGACTATGCACTCAGCCAAGCCAAGCGCCACCCTCACCAGCAGAAGTTATTTACCCATAGGCTTTACCAGACGGCACTGGTCTCCACACTGATCAAACGCGATTTACCAAACGCGATACACAACGACCAGCTGCAGGCTTACTTCCAACCGATCGTCGATTGTCAAACCGGCCAGATGGTTGGTGTCGAGGCCCTGGCTCGCTGGCAACATCCGGAACAGGGGTTCATCTCGCCGGGGCAATTTATTCCGATCGCCGAGGAGAGCAATCTGATCCTCGAACTGGGTGAAAAAATATTGCGGCAAGCCTGCCTATGCGGAAGGCTGCTGAACCTGCAGCGCGAGCAACGTGGATTGCCGCCCGTACTGGTTCATGTCAACTTCTCGGCCCGCCATTTCTCGAGCCCAGACTTGTTACCAAAGCTGGAGGAGACCTTACGCATCACCGAGATCCCCCCTGCCCAGCTAGCCATCGAGATCACCGAGAGCATGCTACTGCTCTCGCCTCGGGATGCCATCCGCCGCATGCGTCGCATCAAGCAACTCGGCATACATCTGGCACTGGATGATTTTGGTACTGGCTACTCAGCCCTCAATACCCTGTGTCAATATCCGATCGATGTGGTGAAACTGGACCGCAGCTTCGTCTTGCGCCTGATGGAGGGGCAACAAGGGGAGTTGCTGGTTCGCGCCATCATCAACATGGCTCACGACCTGCGGCTGGGAATCATCGCCGAAGGAGTTGAAACCATAGAGCAACAACAGAAGTTGAGTGCCTTGGGGATCCGGGAGATCCAGGGCTTCTACTACTATCGACCAATGCCGCAGGAGTCATTGCTGGCATTACCGATCAATTGACCACTTCGACCATCAGTACGCATGAAAAAGGGCCATCAAGGCCCTTTTCGTTCGGCAGCGTCTGTCGTCTATTGCGCCGACTCCGGGCGGCGAAATACAGGGCGCACCGCCGTTGAACGCTCGGCGCAGTAACGGTACCCATGCTCGGCGAAATCGAGCAGTCCAGCCGGGTTACGGATCCGTTGCTTCACCAGATAACGGGCCATCATGCCGCGAGCTCTCTTGGCATAGAAACTGATGATCTTGTAGTTGC
>JAYRLO010000087.1:0-10015 GCA_041905215.1 Aeromonadaceae bacterium | reverse complement strand
CGGTTGCGATCGGGGTGGAACTTCATCGCCAAGCGCTTGTATGCCTTCTTGATCTCGCGATCTTCGGCAGTGCGCTCTACACCCAGTACTTCATAAAAGTCGCGTTTTGACATGTCTTCTTAAATCCGTGCTGATGGATACACAGACGGGCGTTGGTTGCCCAACGCCCGTTTTTGGCTACCGAACAACCCGGCAACTATTACTTCTTGTCATCTTTTACTTCTTCGAACTCAGCATCAACCACATCATCTTGCGGCTTGGCCTGCTGTTGCTGACCGGCATCACCCTGAGCATGAGCCTGCTGTTGTGCCTGCTGCTGAGCAATCTCCATCAGCTTTTGTGCCACAGTCATCAGCTCTTGCTGCTTGGCTTCGATGACAGACTTGTCATCACCCTTGGTCGCCTCTTCCAGCGCCTTGATAGCCTCTTCGATCTTCTGCTTCTCATCCGCTGGCAGCGCTTCACCGGCTTCGGTGATCTGCTTGCGAGTCGCGTGGATCAGGGCATCAGCCTGGTTGCGGGCATGCACCATCTCTTCGAACTTCTTGTCTTCAGCCGCGTTGACTTCGGCTTCACGAACCATGCGTTGGATCTCTTCATCAGACAGACCAGAAGAGGCCTGGATGGTGATCTTCTGCTCCTTGCCGGTGTCCTTGTCCTTGGCGGACACATGCAGGATACCGTCGGCATCGATGTCGAAGGTAACCTCGATCTGCGGCAGACCACGCGGGGCCGGACGGATGCCTTCCAGGTTGAACTGACCCAGTGACTTGTTATCGCTGGCACGCTTACGCTCACCCTGCAGCACATGGATGGTCACGGCAGACTGGTTGTCATCGGCCGTCGAGAACACCTGAGACTTCTTGGTCGGGATGGTGGTGTTCTTCTCGATGAGCGCAGTCATCACGCTACCCATGGTTTCGATACCCAAGGAGAGCGGAGTAACGTCCAGCAGCAGCACGTCATGCTTTTCACCGGCCAGTACGCCACCCTGAATAGCCGCGCCCATGGCAACCGCTTCATCCGGGTTCACGTCCTTGCGCGGCTCCTTGCCGAAGAACTCAGAGACCGCCTTTTGCACCATTGGCATACGAGTCTGACCGCCGACCAGGATCACGTCGTCGATTTCAGAGACGGACAGACCGGAATCCTTCAGTGCGATGCGCACCGGCTCCAGAGAGTCCTTGACCATATCTTCTACCAGGGACTCCAGCTTGGAGCGGGTCACCTTGATGTTCATGTGCTTCGGACCAGTCTGGTCAGCCGTGATGTACGGCAGGTTGACGTCGGTCTGCTGCGCAGAAGAGAGCTCGATCTTGGCCTTTTCAGCCGCTTCTTTCAGACGTTGCAGCGCCAGCATGTCGTTACGCAAGTCCATGCCCTGTTCACGCTTGAATTCGTCTACCAGATAGTTGATCAGGCGGTTGTCAAAGTCTTCACCACCCAGGTGGGTGTTACCGTTAGTGGAAAGTACCTCGAAGGTGGTCTCACCATCCACTTCATCAATTTCGATGATGGAGATATCGAAAGTACCGCCACCCAGGTCATAAACGGCAACCTTACGCTCGCCCTTGACCTTGTTAACCCCGTAGGCAAATGCCGCGGCAGTCGGTTCGTTGATGATGCGCTTGACTTCCAGACCGGCGATACGGCCAGCATCCTTGGTCGCCTGACGCTGAGCATCGGTGAAGTAAGCCGGAACCGTGATAACCGCTTCGGTCACTGGCTCACCCAGGAAGTCTTCGGCAGTTTTCTTCATCTTCTTCAGCACTTCGGCCGAAATTTGCGGCGGTGCCATCTTCTTGCCTTTGACTTCAACCCAAGCATCGCCATTGTCGGCGCGGGTGATGCCAAACGGCATGATCTTCAGGTCGCGCTGTACTTCTTCATCTTCGAAGCGGCGGCCGATCAAGCGCTTGATGGCGAACAGCGTGTTCTTCGGGTTGGTAACCGCCTGACGCTTGGCCGGCTGGCCGACCAGGATTTCACCGTCATCGGCGTAAGCAATGATGGACGGAGTTGTACGATCGCCTTCGGCGTTTTCAATCACGCGAGCGTGGTCGCCATCCAGAATGGCAACACAAGAGTTGGTCGTACCCAGGTCAATACCGATGATTCTACCCATTTTAAATCTCCGAAAATCTGCAAAAAAATGCGTTTAACTTGTCTCTGTCACAGTAAGTGGGGATGTGAGTTCGGATTTTCAATCACCGCACATCACTTTTTTCGTCCCGGACTCTGTCCTTGTCCCAGATATGGGGGTGTTTCCGACACCTTCAAGAGCCTTCGATAAAAAAACCCACCATTGGGTGGGTTTTTTAATCCAACTAGGTGCTAACTCAGGCTTGCGTGTCGATGCCGGCGGCCGGAGCACGCGCAACCATGACCATTGCCGGACGAATGACCCGGCCATTGAGCTCGTAGCCCTTTTGCATGACCGCCATCACCGAGTTCGGTGCCACGTTGCCATTTTCCACCATGCTAATCGCCTGATGACGGTTCGGATCGAACGCATCCCCCATAGGATTCACCTGCTCGACACCAAACTTGCCGACCGTGGTCAGCATGGCGCGCAGCGTCAGCTCAACCCCTTCCATCATCGGCTTGAGGGTCTCGTTATCGCGATCGGCTAGCTCCAGCGCACGCTCCAGGCTATCGATCACCGGCAACAGCTCGCCGGTAAACTTTTCCAAGGCAAACTTGTGAGCCTTTTCGACATCCAAAGCCGAGCGGCGGCGCAGATTTTCCATCTCGGCCGCAATGCGCAACGCCCGATCCTTCTCTTCTTGCGCCGCAGCCACTGCGGTAGCCAATTGCTGTTGCAGGGCAGAGAGCTCATCAGTGGCAACTGCGGGTTCAGCGACATCCGGAGTCTGCTGCTCTTCATTGATCAGCTCTGCACTCTGTTCCAACTCTTGTTCTTGATTGCTCATCACGTCTCCAACACATCAGTTTCTTCAGCTTGTGGCCTATTATGGGGACAAAGTCTCTCCTTTCAAGGTTTGCGCTCCTCTTTGCCCCTGCAAATCGGCGGCAGCGGGAAAAACAGATGTCGGATTAGCAGCTTGCACGAATAGCGGTATACTGAACGCCCGCTTTCAGGATGCAGGACGCCCTATGTCATCGCAGTTCGAAACCGTCGCACTGATTGGCAAGCCCAACCATCAAGGCACCAATCAGACGCTGGGAAGCCTCTACGAATACCTCTCCGCGGCCGGAGTCAATGTGTTGGTTGAAAGCCGAGTTGCGGCGCAACTGGGCGTTGAACCTGACCATGCGATGGATCTGCTCAATCTGGGTAAGATGGCCGATATGGCGATCGTCGTCGGTGGCGATGGCAACATGCTGGGCGCCGCCCGGGTGCTGGCTCGCTATGATGTGCCGGTTCTCGGTGTCAACCGGGGCAACCTGGGCTTTTTGACCGACCTGTCACCCCAGGATTTCGCCGCACCGTTGGGCGCCGTACTCGATGGCCACTATCAAATCGAGACACGCTTCTTGCTCAACGCCAGCGTTTATCGCCACGGGGAGCTCAAAGCCGCCAACTCCGCACTCAACGAGGCGGTTCTCCACCCCGGCAAAATCGCCCATATGATCGATTTTGCCGTACATATTGATGACACCTTTATGTACAGTCAACGCGCCGACGGCATCATAGTGGCGACACCGACTGGCTCGACCGCCTACGCGCTCTCGGCTGGCGGGCCAATTCTGACCCCGCAACTCAATGCCATTGCCTTGGTGCCCATGTTCCCGCACACCCTGAGCTGCCGCCCCATCGTCATCGACGCCGACAGCGAGGTAAAGCTCGTCGTCTCGCCCGATAACATCGACGATCAGCTACAGGTAAGCTGTGACGGCCATGTCTCGCTGGCCGTACACCCGGGGGACGAGATCATCATTCGCAAGTGCCAACACTCACTGCGTCTGCTCCATCCGCTGGGCCACAGCTATTTCAACGTGCTGCGCAACAAGCTCGGTTGGGGCAGCAAACTGTTCTGAGATCCCGGCAACAAAATATTTCACCCGCCTTCGCGCCCTATTTACTGTATTGATAACCAGTATATACTGGTTATCAATACAGTAGTTATCATTCGGGTGCGCCATGCTGACTCAACTGACCATTCAGAACTTCGCCATCGTCAAATTCCTCGAGCTGGAGTTGCATGCAGGCATGACCTGCATCACCGGCGAGACAGGTGCCGGTAAATCCATCGCCATCGATGCCCTGGGGCTCTGCCTAGGTGAGCGCGCGGATGCCAATCTGGTGCGCCCCGGCGCCGAACGAACCGAGCTGGCCGCCCGCTTCAGTCTGGCCAATAACCCTGCTGCCCGCGACTGGCTGACGGCACAAGAGCTGCTGGATGACGACGAATGTCTGCTGCGCCGGGTTATTACCAGCGAAGGGCGCTCCCGTGCCTATATCAACGGAGCCCCGGTGCCCTTGGCCCAGCTCAAGAGTCTGGGCCAGTTGCTCATCAACATCCACGGCCAGCACGCTCACCAGTTGTTGCTCAAGCCCGACCACCAACTCACCATTCTCGATGGCTATGCTGGCCATCACACACTGCTGGAGGGAACCCGCCAGCACTATCAGCAATGGCGACAGCTGCAAAATGAACGCATTCGTTTACAACAGGATAAGAGCCAACGCGAGGCTCGCCGCCAACTGCTGGAGTACCAGGTCGAAGAGCTCGATGCCTTCGCCCTGCAACCCGGAGAATATGAGGAGATCGAGCAGGAGCACAGCCGACTGGCCAACGGCGGCCAGATCGTCAGTGACTGTCAGGCCTGCCTGGATCTGTTGTATGACAACGATGAGGTGACGGTCGCCAGCCTGCTGAAAAACAGCCTCAGCCGACTCGAGGATCTCTGCGCACTCGACGATCGCCTGCAATCCGTCACCGGTATGCTGCAAGAGGCGATGATCCAGGTGCAGGAGAGCCAACAGGAGCTGAGAAACTACCTCGATCAACTGGAGCTCGACCCGGAACGCTTTGCCCAACTCGAAGAGCGGTTATCTCGCACACTGGAGTTATCCCGCAAGCACCACACCAAGCCGCAACAGCTGACCCAGATCCATGCCGAACTCAGCAGCGAACTGAGCACTATCAGCCATGAAGATGAGCGACTGGTCAGCCTGGATCTGGAGTTACAGACCACGCGGCAAGCCTATCAGGAGGCTGCGGAGCGGCTCAGTGCCAGCCGTCGCCGTCATGCCGATGAGTTGGCTCAACTCATCACCCAGAAGATCCGAACTCTGTCGATGCCCGATGGCCAACTGCAGATCGAGCTCGGAACTCAAGCGATGGCGACTCCATCGCCATTAGGCGGCGACCATATCGAGTTCATGGTCTCCACCAATCCGGGGCAACCGCTGCAACCACTGGCCAAGGTGTCCTCCGGTGGAGAGCTGTCGCGCATCAGCCTGGCCATCCAGGTGATCACCGCTGAGCGGGTCGCCACACCGAGTCTGATTTTTGATGAAGTGGATGTCGGCATCAGCGGTCCAACCGCCGCCGTCGTCGGCAAGTTGTTACGCGAACTGGGCCGTTCAACCCAAGTCTTGGTGGTCACTCACCTTCCCCAGGTCGCCGGACAAGGCCATCAGCACCTGTTTGTCAGCAAACAGAGCGATGGCTCATCCACCGAAACCAGCATGCTACCACTCTCCCCGCAAGCAACACGCTGGCCAATGCCCGTGAACTGCTCTGCGAGAACCTATGAGGAAGCTAAGTCATAGCGCGTCGACCTCGCAAAACAGCTCGCCAGAGCCAGACGCGCTTTTACTTCATCAACGTTCCCCGCTATCATCTGGCCTGCTTGTTGAATTGAATGAAGAAGTTGCTGATGCGTAACAAGAAGCTAGTGATTGCTACTCTGACTGCCGCCATGCTGCTGAGCACAGGCTGTGTCTACCGGATCGATGTGCCTCAGGGCAACTTTGTCGAACAAAAACAGGTCGAGCAACTTCGCGTCGGTATGAGCCGCGCCCAAGTGGAATATGTTTTGGGCAGCCCCATGCTGCAGGACGCCTTTGACAATGATGTCTGGCACTATGTTTACTACCTGCGTGAAGGCTGGAATGAGCCGACGCAGAAACAGCTGACGGTTCGTTTTGTCAACGACAAGCTAGCCAACGTCAGCGGCGATTTCCCCGCCCCCGCCAGTTTTAACCTGCCTCTGTAATCACGCGGTTACTAACGAAGAAGCCACCCGCAGACTCTGCATTGGGGTGGCTTTTTTAATTCATTTTTCTCGATGGGCCTGCGAGGCATCAGTGTTTGCGTTGCGGATTGACCACACCACCCGTCACTTGATCGGCGCGTCCCTCATCCTTGGCTTTTTCCGCGCGCTTGCGGCGCATCTCACGCGGATCCGCCGTCAACGGGCGGTAGATCTCGATTCGTTCACCACCCACCAGCGCTGTTGATAGCGGCACCAGGCGACTGTAGATCCCGACTTTCAGGGTTGCCGGATCCAGCTCCGGATGCCGTTGCCACAGGCCACTGGCATCCAATGCCTGAGCAATAGAGCACCCGGGGGCGACCTTCACGGTCAACAACGTCTGCTTATGGGGCAACGCATACACCACTTCTACATTGATCGTCTCAGTCACCATAAACCTCCTTGGCTCGCTGGGTGAACGCCTGCACCATGGATCCGACCAGGTCGGTAAAAATGCGACCAAACGCCAGTTCAATCAAGCGTGAACTAAATTCAAACTCCAAAGCTAACTCTACTTTGCAGGCCTCTTCATCCAGCGGGCTAAAACTCCAGACACCGGATAATTGGCGAAAGGGGCCATCCAGCAAATCCATGCGAATTTCTCGCCCCGCCTGCAACTGATTGCGCGTGGTAAAGGATTTATGGATCCCCGCCTTGGCCACATCCACACAGGCCACCATGGAGTCGGCTGAAACTTCCAGAACCTGGCTATCGACACACCCTGGCAAAAATTGCGGATAAGATGCCACATCGTTGACCAGGTGATACATCTGCTCGGCGCTGAACATCACCAGCGCACTGCGATTAATACGAGCCATGCTCTCTCCTTTTTATTCGTCGGCAATTCTACCATCGCCCCCCAAAATCGCATCGCAATTCCATCCGCGCCTCTCACGGATCCACACCATGGTTTTACAGCGCCACATCGGTACGTATAATGGCCGACCTGATGTAGAGGAAAGGTTTAGCCGCATGAGCAAAAACAAGAGTAAAAACGCCGGGTCTTCGACCATCGCGCTGAATAAAAAGGCTCGTCATGAATACTTCATCGAAGATAAGTATGAGGCTGGCCTGGAACTACAAGGCTGGGAAGTCAAATCCCTGCGCGCCGGCAAGGCCAACATCGGTGACGGCTATGTCATCATCCGGGATGGTCAGGTCTACCTGTTTGGCGCCAACTTTACACCGCTGAGCCTGGCCTCTACGCATGTGGTCTGTGACCCCACCCGCACCCGCAAGCTGTTGCTGCAGAAGAGTCAGATCGAACGATTGATCGGCCTGGTCGAACGCCAGGGTTATACCCTGATCCCGCTGTCCCTGTATTGGAAGAACGCCTGGGTCAAGATCGAGATCGGTCTGGCCAAGGGTAAAAAAGAGCATGACAAACGCGATGACCTCAAAGAACGAGAGTGGCAACGCGATAAAGAACGGATGATGAAGAACAAGGGGCGTTAAGCCTTGGCGTTATCCGCCAGTTACGGTAAGATGACTTCAACACATTGGGGCTGATTCTGGATTCGACGGGACACTCGAAACCCAAGGTGCATGCCGAGGTGCGGTAGGCCTCGTTAATAAACCGCAAAAAATAGTCGCAAACGACGAAACCTACGCTTTAGCAGCTTAATACCCTGCTCGAAGCCCTTCTACCCTAGCTTGCCTATGTCCTAGGGGATTGGAAGGTCATCTTTCATAGGATCGCGTGGAAGTCCTGCCTGGGGCGGAAGCGTTAAAACCAATCAGGCTAGTCATTCGGTGGCGTGTCGGTCCGCAGCTGGGTGGCGAATGTAAAGACTCGACTAAGCATGTAGTACTGAGGATGTAGGTTTTTCGGACGCGGGTTCAAATCCCGCCAGCTCCACCAAATACCGGTCCGATGAGGACCAAAGCGATACGAAAACCCGCATGGCATAAGGCCTTGCGGGTTTTTTCTTTTCCAGCGTTGTCCAATCCGATACAGTGGAATCCGATGGTTGTAGCTACACTCGTAGCTACACAAGCCAACATGTTGCTAAAGACGTGTAGCTACAGGAGTCGGACATGCCCAGAATCACCAAACCGCTTTCGTCTACCGAAGTAAAGAACGCTAAGCCAAAAGAGAAAGAGTACACACTCCGCGACGGCGGTGGTCTCTATCTACGCATCACGCCAACCGGTAGCCGTATCTGGCTTTTTGACTACTATCGCCCTATCACGAAGAAGCGGACCAACATGGCGTTTGGCCCTTATCCCGAGGTTTCCCTGGCACAAGCCAGACAGAAACGGGATGAGGCCCGCGCCTTGCTAGCTCAAGGGACCGATCCCCGCGAGTGGGAACAGCAACAAGAAGAACAAGCCAGAGCGGTAACCGAACACACCTTTCGTGCCGTTGCAGAGCGTTGGTTTGAGCTCAAAAAGCCCTCGGTAACCGCCAACTATGCCGACGATCTCATCCGGTCTCTGGAGCTATTTCTGTTCCCGGTTATTGGTGATCTGCCTATCGCCGAGGTGAAAGCACAAACGGCCATCAGGGCCATCGAGCCCATCGCCGCATCCGGAAAGCTGGAAACAGTCCGGCGCTTAACGCAGCGAGTAAATGAAATCATGACGTATGCCGTGAACTCAGGTCTGATTGATGCCAATCCCTGTTCGGGGATCAGTAAAGTTTTCCAAAAACCAGAAAAAAATCACATGCCCACGCTAACGCCCAATCAGTTACCGGAGCTGATGAATAAACTGGCCAAAGCGAGTATCAGCCTGCAAACGCGGTTACTGATCGAATGGAGCCTGCATACTCTCGTCCGACCAAGCGAAGCGGCAGGTGCCACTTGGAGTGAAATTGACCTCGAAAACAAACTTTGGCGGATCCCAGCCGAACGAATGAAGAAGCGGAAGCCGCACAACATTCCACTTACCGAGCAGAGCTTGGCACTACTGGAATTGTTAAGGCCTATCAGTGGCCATCGTGAATTTCTATTCCCAGGGCAACGCGATCCCATGACTCATACCAACGAGCAAACAGCTAATGCCGCGCTTAAGCGTATGGGGCTAAAAGGAAAGCTGGTCGCTCACGGTCTGCGAGCTTTGGGCAGTACAACCCTCAACGAGAAAGGATTTGATCCGGATGTCATCGAAGCCGCGCTGGCACACTCAGATAAAGACGAAGTCCGTAGTGCCTACAACCGAACGGATTATCTGGACAGACGACGCGAGATGATGGCGTGGTGGTCAGAACACATTGAGCAGGCCGCCAGTGTAGGCTCAGCATTGACCTGGAGGCCGACAGTTGTAGCAAGTTGAATATGCTATTAAGCGGTATAGAGGTTCTATAAGTTGAACCCAATTCACAATTTCAACAATTAATACGTATATAGTACATGTCGAACAATATAAAAACCAAGACACATCAACAGCTATTCTAGAACGCAACTCCATAATCAATGAGATAGTTGAATGAAACCAGAATCATCAATAAGAGATAAGTTAAAAGAGCACCGTTCAAAGCGCCGGCAAGAAATAAGCCAAAAGTTGGCGCACTCGGAAACTCATAAGATAATCGGTCAAATGCCCCCCGCATGCACTTTTGACACAACCGATAAGCACTCTAGAAATGAAACAACAAATGAAACTCAATCAGAAACTACCTCTAGCGGTCAGCATATAGGTCGAAACGAAATTCATCCATCATATCGAGAAACCGAAAGACTTGAGCATGCAATAGAAAAACTATTCTTTGAAAATAGAGATGAAATCAACGAGTTGTTTAAAGGAATATTAAAAGAAGACACAGACATAAGTTACAAGGTCATTT
>JAYRLO010000086.1:0-10110 GCA_041905215.1 Aeromonadaceae bacterium | reverse complement strand
GAGCTGGTGCATAAGCTGGACATGCTGGCTGGCGGTATGGCGAATGGCATGCCACCCGAGCGGCCCGGAGTCCCGATCGCACGGTGGCAGTCGGTGGTAGAGGAGGCATTTGGGCGCTTATCTGCCCAGCAATCGAGTGGTGGGGCTCTTTGGCTGGATGAGCAGGCCTGCGATGGGATTGATGAGTTCTTGGCGATCGCCTGTGAATCTTTCTTCACCCAACCCCGTCATCTGTTTGACCATGAGGCTGAGCTTTATCGACTGTTGGCTCGCTGGTTTGCTCAGGATCCGATGGCGCGTCAGCCGAGCGCGGCCCTATTTCCGATCCATTTCAGTTTCTGAAAACGCAGAGGGGATTGGGGTCGCCTCTGCGTTTCAACAGTCAGCAGCTTAACTTTTGCAGATCGAGTCGCCACCCTTGCCTGCCGGAGGGCAGATGGCGCCGCGCGTCGGCGGGGTATAGTCACAGCTTCCGGTGCGGGTATAGTCATGCACCTTGATCTTGCCGGTGACGATATCAATCCGGATGGCTTCGAGCTTATCGCGCAGAGCCTGGCTGAGCTGCCCCTTATTGTTGTCATCCAAAACCCAGCCGACATTGTTATCCGCCAGCCCCAGTTTCAAGACACCAGGCTTCCAGGTGCCCACTTCACCCTCTTCCCAGGCGGTGTAGGCTGCTTGGCCCATCCGTTTGAACATGGAGGTCAGCATGGTCTGCGGGTAGAGGCCGTTCTGGTTTGTCTCCGAGCCGATGGCGCGTAATCCGGCATCCGCAGCACTCTGATAGACGCCCAGACCCGTGCCGCGAGCGGCGGCAAAGACAATATCAACCCCTTCGTCAAACTGACTCTTGGCCAGAAAGCTGCCCTTGACTGGATCGGCAAACGCCAAGGCGGGCGTGGAGCTGGCGTAGCTCTGTTTCACATCGATCGCGGGGTTTGCGTATTTGGCGCCCTGCTCATAGCCACAGCCATATTTGTGAATGGTCGGCAGATCCATACCGCCGATGAAGCCGATGATGCCGGTCTCGCTCTCGGCAGCCGCCATGGCGCCGACCAGAAATGCCCCTTCCTGCTCCTTGAACAGAATTGAACGCACATTGGGTTTATCCAACTGGCCATCGAGCAGGGTGAATTGAGCCTTCGGGAACTGATCGACAACCCCCTGCAAGGCGGTCAGTTGCTCGTTACCGACGACGACGATCGGCGTGTAACCGGCTGCGGCCAGCTCGCGCAGGGTCGACAACCGCTCGGCTTCGCTGGCGGGAGAGCGTTCGGTAACCTGAATCCCCGTTTCTTTAAAAAAGCGGACGACACCCTGCTCGTAGACTTCCTGGTTTACCGACTTGTCGAATTTATCTGCGGCACTGTAGACCACAGCGGGTTTGCTGACGGCAAATGTTTGAGTCGACATCAGAGTCAGTAGCAGGAGTAGCCAGCGAGTTTGGAGTGAAGCGTGCATCGAGAATTCCCTTTTCACGGAGGTAACTCACCAATGAGTACCAAAGGAGACGCATTCTTCACGGTTTTGGATGTGTGATCAAGCTCAAATATTACAGTTTAATGACTGAAAGGCCTTTCAATTTTTCAGGTGGGAAAAAGTAACCGTTTACTTTGATTTTTAAGGAAAAAAGAGGAGGCATTGGCCAATGCTGAACAGATAAGACAGGATGTGTTCCCATTGAACCAACCGTTGGCGGCAGGGATGCCGCCATCGAGCCCCATGGATGGGTTTACGGCGTGTTGGTGAAAGGGAACCTTCCTGCATTTTTCCTTAAGTGAACAGCATTGAGCCATATGTTCATCTGCGCGATTGCTATGGCTTTATTCGACTTCGTTGCCGTTGGTGTTGCCGGCGGCAAAACTGCGCACGTTATCCAACGTGGTTGTGGCGATGGCCAACAGTGCCTCTTTGGTCAGGAAGGCCTGATGACCGGTAAACAACACGTTATGACATGCCGAGAGGCGACGGAACACGTCATCGGTGATCACCTCGTTGGATTTGTCTTCGAAGAACAGCTCCTGCTCCTCCTCATAGACATCCAGCCCCAGCGCCCCGATGGTGCCTTGCTTGAGGGCTTCGATGGCGGCAGTGGAGTCAAGTAATGCGCCACGGCTGGTGTTGATGATCATCACCCCCTTCTTCATCTTGGCGAAGGCTTGGGCATCCAGCAGGTGATAGTTTTCCTTGAACAGTGGGCAGTGCAGGCTGATCACATCAGACTCGCGGAACAGGGTATCCAGATCCACATATTCGGCGCCCAGATCAATCGCTGCCTGATTCGGGTAAGGGTCATTGACCAGCAACCGCATGCCGAAACCTTTGAGAATGCGCAGGGTAGCGATACCGATCTTACCGGTACCTATGATGCCGGCCGTGCGACCGTGCATGTTGAAGCCAACCAGGCCATCGAGGGCAAAGTTGGCATCCCGAGTCCGCTGATAGGCCTTATGGATCCGGCGATTCAACGTCATCATCAAGCCGACCGCATGCTCGGCAACCGCCTCTGGGGAGTAGGCGGGAACGCGCACGACGCGGATGCCCAGCTCCTTGGCTGCCTGGAGATCGACATTGTTGTAGCCAGCGCAGCGCATGGCCAGAACGCGAGTCCCGTTGGCGGCCAACTCAGCCAGTACCGGACGACTTAGGTCATCGTTGACGAAGGCGCAGACGACCGGATATTGGTGGGCCAATCGAGCGGTCTTGGCATCGAGGCGTACATCAAAATAATCGAGCTGATAGCCGAAGGTTTGGTTAGCCAGCTCAAAATGGTCACGATCGTAGGCTTTGGCACTGAACAGAGCAATTTTCATAAGGCACCTCCAGGTGAATATGTAATTAAATTACATCAATGGCGGCGGCTGTCAAAGTAAATTTGGAAAAGTTACCGGATTCAGGCCGTGTTCATGGTCGCCAAATTTGATTTTAATCAGTAACTGGCTCGATGATGAATCGAGCGTGTAATTAAATTACAGTTTTGATGCTCGGCGCAGGGTATCACGCAATGCTGGAATAAAAAGCGGGAGCCGAGGCTCCCGAAAGTTCAGCGACGTTGGGGTTTACTCATTCATTTCGATAGCGCTGGCCACCTGATGTACCAGTGCCTGTTGCTCTTGTTCACTCTCATCCTTGAGACCGACCCCCGTCAGGCGTCGGCTAAAGGCTTGCTCCAGCAACCAGGCCAGCTTGTGCGCGGCCTGGGAAAACTCCAGACCCGCAGGCCGGACATTCGAGATGCAATTGCGCTCGGAGTCGAGGCGTCCGACCTCCGGTTGCCAGGTGAGATAGAGCCCCATGCTGTCGGGTGAGGTCAACCCCGGGCGCTCGCCAATCATCACCAAAACGGCCCGGCTGCGCAGCGCCTGGCCTACCTCATCCCCGAGTGCCACTCGCGCTTGCTCAGCAATAACGATGGGAGACAGTCTGAGTTGCAGCCGTCGCAGATGAGGTAGCAGAGCCTGCAGGAAGTGGAACGCATTCTGGTGCAGGGCGGTCGAGGAGAGACCATCACCGATGAGGATGGCCAGATCATACTCCTGGGTGGGCAGTGCCTGCAGGGATGCCAGGCTCTCGCCATTCAGGCGCCGACCGAGATCGGGGCGGCGCAGGTACTCGTTGCGGTTACTGGCGGCGCTGTGCACTTGCAGCACCGGCAACTCAAGCCGTTGTAGTGAATCCATCAGTTGCTGGCTTTGTAGCGGCTGGTGGACGGCATCGCGCGCCTGCGCATGGGCCAGACCAAATTGCAGTAATTCTTCGGTTGGCAGGCTGACACCGGTGCGTCCCAACGCGATCCGTGCCGTGGTGTAGTGTTTGAGCTCCTGCCAGGGATTCGAGTGAACGAGTCTACTCATACGGACTCCTTTGTTTGATTTCAGGCGGCGGAGCCAGCCGGGCTAAATTGTGTCAGCAGTGGATGGCGACGGCTGGCATCCAGCAGTTGGCCGTTGTGATTGGTCAACTGCATGCGCAGCAACCAATCGGCGAATTCTGGTGCGTGCTGCAAACCGAGCAGTTCACGGATGTATAACGCATCGTGGAAGGAGGTACTCTGGTAGTTGAGCATGATGTCATCCGCGCCGGGAACCCCGATCAGGAAGGTCAGCCCGGCGTTGGCTAACAGGGTCAATAGGGTGTCCATATCGTCCTGGTCGGCCTCGGCATGGTTGGTGTAGCAGACATCGCAGCCCAATGGCAGACCCAGCAGCTTGCCACAGAAGTGATCCTCGAGACCGGCGCGGATGATCTGCTTGCCATCGTAGAGATATTCGGGGCCGATGAAACCGACCACGGTATTGACCAGCAGTGGCTTGAATTTGCGGGCCACCGCGTAGGCGCGGGCTTCGCAGGTCTGCTGATCGACGCCGTGATGGGCATTGGCTGACAGGCAACTGCCCTGGCCAGTTTCGAAATACATGACGTTGGTGCCGATTGTCCCGCGATTGAGACTCAGGGCGGCCTCGTTAGCCTCGGCTAGCAGTGCCAGATCGATGCCGAAGCCGCGGTTGGCTGCCTCGGTTCCAGCGATGGATTGGAACACCAGATCCACAGGGACTCCGCGCTCGATGAGCTGCAGGGTATTGGTGACGTGGGTCAGGATGCAGGATTGAGTCGGAATGGCAAAACGCTGGATCACCTCGTCGAGCATCTGGTTCAGGCGGGCGAGAACGGGCAGATTGTCACTGGCCGGATTGATGCCAACCACGGCATCGCCCGCCCCATATAGCAGACCATCGAGCATGGCAGCGGCAATTCCTTGCGGATCATCGGTCGGATGATTGGGCTGCAAACGCACACTCAAGTGGCCCGGCAGACCGATGGTGTTGCGAAAGCGGGTGACGACGCGGCACTTGCTGGCCACCAGGATCAGATCCTGATTGCGCATCAGCTTACTGACCGCGGCGGCCATCTCCGGGGTGATCCCCGGGGCTACCCGAGCCAGTGTGGCGCTATCGGCAGCCTCGGAGAGCAGCCAGTTGCGGAAATCGCCGACCGTCAGATGACGCAGTGGCGCGAAGGCCAGCGCATCGTGTTCATCGAGAATCAGGCGCGTGACCTCATCCTGTTCGTAGGGGATCAGCGGCTGCTGCAAGAAGGTGGTAAGCGGCAGATCGGCCAGTGCCATCTTGGCCGCCATCCGCTCTGCTGCGGATTGTGCCGCGATCCCGGCCAGATAATCGCCGGAGCGAGCTGGCGTCGCTTTGGCCATTAGACTGCGCAGATCGGCAAATTGGTAACTGTGCTGGGCTACTGTGCTTCGATACATCTCATGGTCTCATCTGTTAGCTGAGGGAAAAAGGCCACCGGACTCGCCGGTGGCAACTACGCAAGGCGCTTGTGACGCCATCCTCTCTGGATTAACAGGCTCCGACCAGTTCACCATCGGCAGCGGTCGCTTCGGCATCGTGTGTCAGGCGGAAGTAGATGAAGCCAACCAGCATCAGACCACCAAAAATCAGCGCCAGCAGTTGGTTGTAATAGACCATGGCGACCAGGCACAGAACCGCCAGGGCCAGTGCCAGGGCCGGAGCAAACGGGAACAGGGGGGCGGTGAACGGACGTTCGAGCTTCGGCTCGCTACGGCGCAGCTTGAACAGCGCCGCCATCGAGATGATATACATGACGATGGCACCAAATACCGACATGGTGACGATATTGGCGGTCAGCGGCATGCCACCGATGACGATGAGCGAGTCAGAGAAGATGGCCAGAATGCCGACCACACCACCGGCCAGGATGGCCCAATGGGGAGTCTGGAAGCGGCCGTTGATGGCCGACAGGGATTTGGGCAGATAACCGGCACGGGCCAGGGCAAAGATCTGCCGTGAGTAGCCCATGATGATGCCGTGGAAAGAGGCGATGAGGCCAAACAGACCCAGCCAGACCAGCATATGCAACCAGCCACTGCTCTCACCGACAATCATCTTCATGGCTTGTGGCAGCGGATCGTTGATGTTGGCCAGCTTGCTCCAGTCACCGGCGCCGCCCGCGAATACCATGACACCCATGGCCAGAACCACCAGGGTCAGAATGCCGCCAATGAAGGCTTTGGGAATAGTTTTCTTCGGCTCTTTGGCCTCTTCGGCGGCCATGGCGGCTCCCTCGATGGCGAGGAAGAACCAGATGGCAAACGGAATGGCGGCGAAGATGCCGGAGATGGCAGCCGGGCTGAATTCAGAACTTCCGGCCCAGCCATTGGCGGCAAAGTTGGCCACGCTAAAGCCTGGGCTGACGACACCCATGAACACCAGCAGCTCGAAAATGGCCAGCAGAGTCACCAGCAACTCGAAGGTGGCCGCGATGCCGACCCCTACCAGATTGAGCGCCATGAACACCAGATAGGCACCCACGGCCACCCATTTGGGATCGATAGCCGGGAACTGGACGTTCAGGTAGGCACCGATGGCCATCGCAATGGCTGGGGGGGCAAAGACAAACTCCACCAGGGTGGCGAACCCGGCAATGTAGCCACCGACCGGGCCGAAGGCGCGATAGGCGTAGGCGAAGGGGCCGCCAGCGTGCGGGATCGAGGTCGTCAGCTCGGTGAAGCTGAAGATGAAGGCGGTGTACATGGCCGCCACCAGCAGTGAGGTGACCAGAAAGCCCATGGTGCCAGCTTGGGCCCAGCCATAGCTCCAGCCAAAATACTCGCCAGAGATGACGAGGCCTACGGCGATCCCCCAAAGATGGAAGGCGCCGAGTGTGCGCTTGAGCGCGGGTTTCTTGCTGTCGGTTTGTTGCATGATTTATCCCCTATCCGACTGTCAACCCTGACAGTTTCTAGAGGGATGCATCGCAAGGGGCGTACCAAGAGTGCATCAAGAGTCATTTTCTTAAAAATCAATGAATTATATATTCTATTTGCCCAGAGGGTGCGCTTTTGTGGTGCAATTTCCCCAGCCTGGCTCATCAGGCCGGGGACTCCGAGCTCATTGTTGTTCCTCGGTAGTGAGTTGTTCTGGCCGAGTGGCAGTTGAATAGTCGGGTCTGTTTTCCGAACGCTTGTAGAAGCCGTAAGCGATGGCGCAGAGGATAATACAGAGGACAAACAGCCAGCGGCCATCGAGTTGGTCGATGATGAGCCCACCGAGGATCGGCGCGCTGGCGGAGCCCAACAGGTAGAGGGAGGCGGCGCCGACATAACTGCCACGCAGATGGGGCGGCGCCAGTTCATCCACGCGCAAGTTCAGGGCCGGAAACAGGATCACCTCGCCAACACTCAGCACGAAGGCACTCAGCAGCCAGCCCATGGGCCAGGAGATGGGGGTAAACCAGAAGCCAAGCTGCGCCAAGGCAAACAGCAGTGTGCCGAGCCGGATCCGCTCGGCGGCACTAAACCGGGCCAACCACTGAACCAGGGGCAACTGCAAGAAGACTATGGTCAGTGAGTTGATGAGCAGCAGTTGGGTGATGAGCGCCGCGATATCCGGGATGGATAATCGCATCAGATAGAGATCCAGTGTGCTCTGGAAATGGGCATAGACAAACATGGTCAGCACATTGCCCAAGGTTAGCAACAAGAAGGCGCGATCACGTGCCAGCACCCGCAGGGTGTCGGCAAAGCCTAGCGAGCTGAGAATTTGCGTGCGGCGATCGGTAACCCGCCACAAGGCAACGGCCAGGAGCAGGCCGTAGAGCAGATAGCCCACTGCGGCCAACCAGAAGGTGTGTTGCTGGGCCGAGAGGCCGAGCCAAAGACCGCACAGCGGCCCGATGGCGCCCCCCAGATTAATCAGGTAATAGCGCAGTTGCAGCGCCAACTCCCGATCCTGGCCATCCGGGCAGTGGTCCGAAATCATGGCGCGACTCTGATTTTCCAACAAGGAGCGCATCATGCCGTTACAGGTGGCGCCCAGCGCAAACCATCCAGGGGAAGTTGCGCAGGCAAACAGACTCATTCCGATGACACCCAGGGTGCTGCCGGTCAGCATGACGCGCCCGCGGCCATAGCGATCGGCCAGGTTGCCACCATAGATGCCGAACAGGGTACTGAATCCGGAAGATAGGGCCAGTATGAGACCGGTATCCGTCGCCGAGAGGGCAAACTTCTGGTAGAGCATCAACCCCAGATAGGGCCAAACCATGAAGAAGGCAAATCGAGAGAGGAAGGTGCCAAGCAGTATGATGTGGATGAGCGTCGGTAAGCCAAATAGTCGACGCCAGGAGAGTAACGGATCCGTGTGCATGAAAACTCCTTGAACTATGAGTTCACAGCCTAAGATCAACTGGGCTGTCGTGCAATCGCCAGTTGATATGCTGCTCATGCCAAAATCATTGGTTGAAATATGGTTAAGCTTGTCATCTCGAGAGAGGATCTGGCGGCTGTTGGCTATCGCCACTGATCAAGCTCTCACTCCGGTGTCCATCGGTGGTGTCGATGGGGCGTGAAGGGTAAGATGAGAACTCCAATGATCGTGAAGGAGTTCTGCTGTGTTCACTGCTCATATTGATGATCTGTCCCATATTCACGCGCTACCCAATCGTCTACGTCACTATCTGGCTCAAGCGTTGGCATTACTGGCTACTCAGCCTGCGTCCGGTAAACATGAGTTGGATGGCGAACGGGCTTTTTTGATCCTGGCTGACGATCATACTGCAGCCAAAGAGCAACGCCGCCCGGAAATCCATGCCCGTTACCTGGATGTCCAATTGTTGCTAGCTGGCGAGGAGCTGATGGGGTATCGCCCGCGCCGGGCGACGCAACAGCCGGACGAGGATCTGCTGGCAACGCAGGATCTGGCATTTTTCAACCAACTCGAGGGTGAGCAATTCCTGGTGATGAAGCCCGGAGACTTTGTCGTATTCTGGCCCGGTGATGCCCACAGACCTCTGTGTGCCGTCGCCGACCCCATGCCGATCCGCAAGGCCATCCTGAAGGTCGATGCAGGCATGTTGCGAGATTAAGAGCCAACTCGTCCATTGTTCACGTAGCCTGATGGGGGAGGGTTAGCCGCCTACCCATCAGGCATTCGAGTTCCGGCGTTTGGCCAGCTCACTACAGATTCCCCGCGTCTTGAAGCTTTTCCTTGTCATGGGTGACGCTGTCCCTCAACCGACCCACGTTTTCCCCACATTAACTGACCCCGCATCGGACTGTTCATTATCGGGCTGATCCAGGATCCACGCGGGTTTGTCTGCATCCTCAAGCACGCTGATCACTATTTCTACAAAAAGAGAGTCAGAAACAGTTGAAAACTGTTTATCCATACAGTACTGTTTATTCATACACCGAATGTGCTCCTAGGCAGTGATGGACACCGATCGGTACCCCTCAAGGCATAAATGGAATTTATGGAGAAAACGATGAGCGTATTTGTGAATGGCTTATTTGTCGGTAACGAAATTTACCCGGGTGTCTATGCCGAGGCGTTGGCCGGTCCGAGTTGGATGATCCGCAAGGAAAATGCCCAGGGCTGGCCATGCCGAGTCGGCGAGGTCAAGGGGAATCAGGACTCCAATGAGTTTTTAGCCTGCTCATGTCTGGGTGATGTGATGGGGCGGGCCGTTAGCATGCGAACCGCTGTCCGTTTCTTACTCAATTGATGATGCTTGGTTTGTGTCACCCGCAACGCGGGTGATCATTGCCGGATACCAACAAAAACACCCACGATATGTGGGTGTTTTTGTTAATGGGCACAGGGGTGTTTATTTTACCCAGCTGACCTTGGGGGCTACTTTAGAGCCACACTCCCATTTGACACTCTTCGGCATGAACAACATGATGGTTGCATCTTCATGAACCGGAGCCGGTGTATTGCGTGTCATCCAGGAAACCTGGACTCGGGGGGATGTCTCGCGCCATTGCACATGCTTGCGCATATCGATAACCGTTGGCTCCAGTTTCTGAACCGGGGTGACCGCAGTCGGATGCGTTTTGGCCACGACCCAAGGAACTCGGACAGGACGGGGCTCACCTTCCAGCCAGCGGATGAATCGGGTCGGCATGTTGGCTTCGCTGAGCTGAGCTGGTTGCAAGGTGATCTTGCTTTTGGCGATGCCTTTGATGAGCCAAACGACTTTCACGCGCGCGACGTCGTGATCATGAATTTCTTGTTCTTCCATATCCATTCCCTCTGTAAAAAGCTCGCCACTCTTCTGATTATGTTCATC
>JAYRLO010000085.1:0-10345 GCA_041905215.1 Aeromonadaceae bacterium | reverse complement strand
TATATTCGCGATGAGCGGATCTATGGATTTGGCGTGTTATAATCCGCCCCCATTTGACCCAATTCAGACGCCCTCACGGGCACGGAGGTTACTCCTTGCAAGGCCAGGCACTTCACGATTTCATCGCCGACAAAATTGATGACCTGAAAGGGCGCGACATCATCACCCTCGATGTGCGCGGCAAATCCAGCATCACCGATTGCATGATCATCTGCAGCGGTAACTCCAATCGCCATGTCCGCTCCATCGCCGACCATGTCGCCGCCGAGTTGCGCCACTCGGGCATCGAGTTACTGGGCGTCGAAGGCTCCGACGTCGGTGAATGGGTTCTGGTTGATGCCGGTAACGTGATTGTCCATGTCATGCAGGATGAAACCCGGGCCCTGTACCAGCTGGAAAAGCTGTGGAGTGGTTCGTTTTCTGAGGCGGCCGCCTGAGCATGAAGATCCAGTTGATCGCCGTCGGCACCAAGATGCCGGAGTGGGTCACCACGGGTTTTAACGAGTACCAGCGGCGTTTTCCGAAAGACATGCCGCTGGAGCTGGTCGAAATCCCGGCGGGCAAACGGGGCAAAAACGCCGATATCGCGCGCATCCTGCACAAGGAGGGCGAGCTGACACTGGCGGCCGCCGGTAAGAATGCCCGTATTGTGACCCTGGATATTCCCGGCAAGCCCTGGACCACGGAGCAGCTAGCCAGCCAGTTGGAAGCCTGGAAGCTCGATGGTCGCGATGTCGCCTTGCTGATTGGTGGACCCGAAGGGCTGTCGCCGGAGTGCAAGGCACTGGCCGAACAGAGCTGGTCGCTATCGCCACTGACCCTACCCCACCCGCTGGTGCGGGTCGTGGTGGCCGAGAGTCTGTATCGGGCTTGGAGCATCACCACTAATCACCCGTACCACAGAGAGTGATCCATGTTGCAACAGCGCATCTCCATCAAGGATAACAACGCCGAGGCGGCCCTCTTCCGCCGCCGGGCCATGGTTGCCATGGCCGGGGTCATCCTGCTGACCCTGATGCTGCTGTTGAATCTCTATGTGGTGCAGGTCATTCACCACGATGATTACCAGACACGCTCCAATGACAACCGCATCAAAATAGTCCCGGTAGCGCCACCGCGAGGGTTGATATTCGATCGCAACGGCGAGCTGCTGGCCGAGAACCGCCCCGTATTCAGCCTGGAGATCATCCCCGAGCAGGTTGATGACCTCCCCAAGATGCTCGATGAACTCATCGTCTTGCTGAAACTCGACCCCGCGGCCAAGGAAGATTTTCTCAAGGAGGCGCAGCGTCATCGTCGTTTCAATCCGATCACCCTGGCCGATCAGCTTGACGAGGTGCAGGTCGCGACCTTCTCGGTCAATCAGTACAAGTATCCCGGCGCCAGCATCGAGGCCTATCTCAAGCGTTTCTATCCGTTCGGCGAGACCTTTACCCACGCCTTGGGCTATGTGGCACGCATCAACACGACCGATCTGAAGAAGCTGGATGAACAGGGCAAGCTGGCCAACTACGCGGCAACCCGGGACATCGGCAAGCTCGGGGTCGAGAAATATTATGAAGATCTGTTGCACGGTCAGGCGGGTTATCAGGAGATCGAGGTTAACAACCGCGGGCGCATCATCCGTACCCTGAAATACCAGCCACCGGTGGCTGGCAAAGACATCCACCTGAGTCTGGATCTGCGCCTGCAACGCAAGGCCCAGGAGCTGCTGGCCGGCCGACGCGCAGGCTTAGTCCTGATGGATCCCAAAAACGGTGCCATATTGGCGCTGGCCTCCTCCCCGAGCTACGACCCGAACATGTTCGTGCGCGGCATCCGCACCAAGGAGTATGCCGCCCTGCTCAACGACCCGGCCCGCCCGCTGATCAACCGGGTCAGCCAGGGTGGCTATGCCCCGGCCTCTACCGTCAAGCCGCTGCTGGCGGTGATGGGGCTGAACGAGGGAGCCATAACGCCATTCAGTAAATTCTTCGGCGGCCCCTTCTTCCAGCTGCCCGGCTCGAGTCACAAGTTCCGCGACTGGAAGAAATGGGGGCACGGCTGGCTCGATGTCTATCGCGCCATCGAAGTCTCGGCGGATACCTTCTTCTACGATCTGGCCTACCGCACCGGCATAGATACCATGAACAAGTACATGACAGCGTTCGGTTTTGGCAACTACTCGGGCCTCGATATCTATGAAGAGACCATGGGTGTGATGCCATCCCGTGACTGGAAACGGCTACGCCGCAAACAGACCTGGTATCTGGGTGACACCATTTCGGTCGGCATCGGTCAGGGCTACTGGACGGCCACGCCAATCCAGTTGGCTCGGGCCCACAGTATCCTGACCCAGCATGGGCACAACGTCATACCTCACCTGCTCAAGTCAGTACGCGAAGGCGATGGTCATCAGGAGCCATTCCGCGAGCCCACCAATCAGGCTCTGGTGGTCAAAGATGACAACTACTGGAAGGTGGCCATGGAGGGGATGTATCGGGTCATCAATGGCGCCGAGGGCACCGGCCGCAAGGCATTCGCCAACACCCCCTACAAGGCGGCGGGGAAATCCGGTACCGCTCAGGTCATCGGCATGAAGCAGGATCAAAAGTACGATGCACATCGGCTCAAAGAAGAGCATCGCGACAACGCCCTGTTCGTTGCCTTCGCCCCCTATGAAGATCCCAAGGCGGTTGTGGCTCTGATCCTGGAAAACGCCGGCGGCGGTAGTACCCAGGCGGCCCCAGTTGTACGTCAGATACTCGATGCCTATCTGGTGGAGCCGAAACCGGAAACCGAATCTGTGCCCCCACAGCCCACACCCGAGGTGCACCCATGAACTCACACCACGGCGCCTCCTTCTGGCAGCGCTTCCATATCGACCTGCCGCTGCTGCTCGGACTACTGGCTCTGCTGTGTGTCAGCCTGGTGGTGCTCTACTCCGCCTCCGGCATGCATGCCGACATGTTGGGGCGCCAATTGGTTCGCACCGGGATGGCCTTCGCTCTGATGATCTTCATGGCCCAGTTTCCACCCGCCTTCTACGCACGCTGGGCCCCTCCGGCCTTCGCGGTTTGTATCGTGCTGTTGCTCTGCGTCATGGTGTTCGGCCACATCGGCAAAGGCGCACAGCGCTGGCTGGATCTGGGCTTCATCAAGTTCCAGCCCTCCGAGTTCCTGAAAATCATCATGCCGATGACCATAGCCGCCTACCTGAGCCGTCACGCGCTACCGCCAACCTTCAAACAGATCGTCATTGCCCTGGTGCTGGTGCTGGTGCCAACCCTGCAGATCGCCGAGCAACCCGATCTGGGTACCGCCATTCTGGTTTCAGTTTCCGGTTTCTTCGTCATCTTTCTGGCGGGCATCAACTGGTACCTGATCCTGGCCGCAGGCCTGGCCGCAGCCAGCTTCTTGCCGGTGCTCTGGTTCTTCCTGATGCATGACTATCAGCGTCAGCGGGTGCTGACTTTCCTGGACCCGGAGACCGATCCGCTGGGCACTGGTTATCACATCATTCAGTCCAAGATCGCCATCGGCTCTGGCGGCCTGTTTGGTAAGGGGTGGCTCAACGGCACTCAGTCTCAGCTGGAATTCTTGCCCGAACGCCACACCGACTTCATCTTCGCCGTATTCAGCGAAGAGTTTGGCCTCATCGGTTTCGTCCTGTTGATGTGTCTCTATCTGTATGTCATCAGCCGTTGCATGAGCATCAGCCTGCAAGCCCAAGGGTCGTTTGAGCGGCTGCTCGGTGGTGCCTTGACGCTCACCTTCTTCTTCTACGTCTTCGTCAACATCGGCATGGTCAGTGGACTGTTACCCGTGGTTGGCGTCCCATTGCCACTGGTCAGCTACGGTGGAACCTCCATGGTGACCCTGGCCGCAGGCTTCGGCATCCTGATGTCGATCCATACCCACCGCCGCCTGCTGGCCTGATCCGGAGTCTTCTCGATGCGCTATCTGCTTGCCCTGCTGCTCAGCTGTTCTGCCCTGGTTCTCCCGGCGGCGGAAATAACGCCTGCCGATGAACAACGGCTGCAGCAGTTGAGCCAAGAGCTGCAGATCCCGTTGGGCGACCTGCACCAGGCCGTGGCCCAAGCGCAGCAGCGCCAAGCGGTTCTCGATGCGATCCAGAAACCTTGGGAAGCCAAGCCTTGGTACCTCTATCGACCACTCTTCATCACTCAGGCCCGGATCGATGCGGGCGTTAAGTTCTGGCGTCAGCATGCCGCCTGGCTGAATAAGGCCGAGCAGGAACTGCAAGTACCGGCCCAACTGATCGTGGCCATCATAGGTGTCGAGACCCGCTTTGGTACCCAGATGGGGGATCATCCAGTGCTGGACGCCCTCTACTCGCTGGGTTTCCACTATCCGCAACGGGCACCCTATTTCAGCAAAGAGTTTGCGCAATTCGTCAAACTGGCCAAGCAGCAAGGATGGCCACTGCGTCAGCCCAAAGGCTCTTATGCCGGAGCCATGGGCATGGGGCAATTTATGCCGACCAGCTATCTGCACTTTGCCGTCGACTTCGATGCCAATGGCCACATCGACCTGTTCAACTCTCCCGCCGATGCCATCGGCAGTGTGGGTAACTACTTTCACGAGCATCAGTGGCAAGCGGGTCAGCCCGTTGCCTATCGAGTCGACAATCCAACTGTCGAGACGCTAGCCCCGCTGGCCGATGGCACCGTCGATCTCAACCAGAGCTGGGGAGAACTCAAGGCCGCAGGTGTGACCGTGAACACAGCATTGCCCGAGTCAACTCCGGTGAAATTGCTTAAACTGGATCAAGCCAATGGCCCCGAGTTCTGGGTGATCCTGAATAATTTTTATGTCATCACCCGCTATAACCGCAGCCCGCTGTATGCCATGGCCGTGTATCAACTCAGTGAGCAGATAGCCGCCGCTTATCATGGTCAATAAATATATTTTGTACGTGCTGGTAATGCTGATCCTGACTGCCTGTAGCAGTCCGGCGCCTCGTCGCGCTACCACACCACCGCCATCCACGGCCCAAAGCCCCGACCTGACGGGTGTCGGCGGGGTAACACCTCAATTTGAACCGCCCAGCCGGATCGGCAACAAGGACTACGTGGTCTTTGGCCAATCCTACAAAGTCTGGAACGGTGTGGATCACTACAGCGAAGAGGGTACTGCCTCCTGGTACGGCCCCGGCTTTCACGGACTCTATACATCCAATGGGGAACTCTATGATCAGGAAGGAGTTTCTGCCGCGCACAAGAACCTGCCGCTGCCCTCTTATCTGAAGGTCACCAATCTGGATAGCGGCAAGGCGATCGTCGTGCGCGTCAATGATCGAGGCCCTTTCCATGGGGATCGGATCCTAGATCTCTCCCATGGTGCTGCAAGCCAGCTCGGGATCGTCGGGCCGGGTACGGCGCCGGTTCGCGTCGAATTGATCAGGGTTCCGCCACCAGCCAATGCCGCCCAGATCATCGCCAGACACGAAGCCCGAACCATCCAGTTGATGGCGACCAACTCGGCACAAAAAGCCGAGCTGACAGCGCGCGAACTGAGCAGCCAGTTTGGCCAACCCATACGGGTCGTCGCGGCTGCTAATCAGATCTATCGTCTGCAATTGGGCCCGTTAGCACGCGAAGAGGCAGAAACCATGCTGCAACGCCTGCGCGGCGCAGGCTACCGACAGGCCTTTTTCATCAACTAAATCCGGCGCCGCCGCTGGATCCGATCGCGATCCCAGCCTTGACGGTGAAAACTTGACCACAGCCGTCTGCTGACCGACACTGATCAACCTTGAGTCATAGAGCTATGACGATTCGGATCAAGTGCAAAAGCCATTCGAGCAAGGTTTGTAAGAGAACGGAAACGAAAAGCATGAAAGGAATCAGCTACTGGCTTGCCACCGCCGTGATGCTGCTTGGGCTAACCGGCTGCGTCACCGAGGTGCGCGAGTATCGCACCCGCATCGCCGAGACCAAGGTACACACGGAAACAGCCGATGATAGCGGCTTCAACTTTCGTACCGTTGCAGGCCCGCTGCCCGACGGCGAACAAGCCAAACCCCAACGCCGTTATGCTTTACGCCAGGATTATGGCCGACCAGATCCCGCCTTGATCCCCGTTGCCGGTGTCGAACCCCGCTTCGAGACCTACAGCCGGACAGGCAATAAGGATTACGAGGTCTTTGGCCAATCCTACAAGGTCTGGCGAGACATCGAGCAATACAGTGAAGAGGGCACTGCCTCCTGGTATGGCCCCGGTTTTCACGGCCAATACACGGCCAATGGTGAAACCTACAACCAGTATGAAATCTCGGCGGCACACAAACACTTACCCATTCCTTGCTATATCCGGGTGACCAACAAGGAAAACGGTCGCTCGCTCATCGTTCGGGTCAACGATCGCGGCCCATTCCATGATGATCGTATCTTGGATCTCTCCTTCGGCGCAGCCCAGCGACTGGGGATCGTCGGTCAAGGGGTGGCCAAGGTTCGCCTGGATCTGGTACATCCGCCACGCCCGGCCAATGCTGACGAGATGATTGCCCGCAGTGAAGCCAAGACCATCCAATTATTGGCCACAGATTCTGCCCAACGAGCCCGGGAAGAGGCCAGTCGTCTGAGTCAGAAATTTGGCACACCAATCACCATTGTTAGCGCCAATCAAGTCTATCGCCTGCACATGGGCCCCATGGCTCCGCAACAGGCCGATGTGATGCTCGCCGTAGTCAAGGATGCGGGGCTGAACAGCGCCTACTTCGTCTATTGAGTCTAATTACCGTGAAACTCCGGCCAATTCCTGGCTGCCAAGGCGATCTCACTTTGCTATAGTATCAGCCCTCGTAGCATTGCCTGGCTGCAGGCTAGTCACAAAGGATCACGATTTTGAAACTGGCGAAACCCCTTCTGTTCTGTGCCGCTGTGGCACTGTCGATGACGGCTGTTGCCGCCACCACAACTCCGACACCCGATGCGCTGCCGAAGCCGGACCCGAGACCGATGCCGGCTCCTGCACCCGTGGCTCTGCCAAGTCCTCCTCAGATTGCGGCGAAAGCCTTCCTGCTGATGGATTACCACACGGGCCAGATCCTCATCGGCAACAACGAACATGAACGTCTGCCGCCCGCCAGCCTGACCAAGATGATGACCTCTTATGTCATCGGTCAGGAGCTGAAAAATGGCCGTATCAAGCCGGACGACATGGTGACCATCAGCCAGAATGCCTGGGCCAAGAACTACTCTGACTCCTCCAAGATGTTCATCGAAGTTGGCAAGCAGGTCAGCGTCGACAATCTGAACAAAGGAATCATCATCCAGTCGGGTAATGATGCCTGTATCGCCATGGCCGAACACATCGCCGGCTCCGAAGACTCCTTCGCCAGCCTGATGAACCAGTGGGCCGAGCGCCTTGGCATGAAGGAGACTCACTTCGTCAACGCCCACGGCCTGTATAACCCCGACCACTACTCCAGTGCCTACGACATGGCGCTGCTGGGTCAGGCACTGATCCGCGATCTGCCGAATGAATATGCCATCTATTCCCAGAAGGATTTCACCTTCAACGGCATCGTTCAGCACAACCGTAACCGCCTGCTGTGGGACAAGACCCTGGTGGTGGACGGGATCAAGACCGGCCACGTCAGCGAAGTCGGTTACAACCTGGTGGCCTCTGCCACAGGTCCGGATGATATGCGTCTGATCTCCGTGGTTATCGGCTCTGGCAGCGAAGCCCAGCGGGCTGAAGAGAGCAAGAAGCTGCTGACCTACGGCTTCCGCTTCTACCAAAATGTCACTCCGTACAAGCAGGGTGCCGAACTGGCGACCCAACGCATCTGGATGGGCGACAAGAGCGAGATCAAGCTCGGCACCGATCGGGATATCAGCCTGGTGATCCCGCGGAACAGCAGTGGCAAACTCAAGGCCGACTTCCAGTTGAAAAATGAGCTGAATGCCCCCATCAAGAAGGGTGAGCAAGTTGGCACCATCTTCCTGAAGCTGGATGGCAAAGATGTAGCCCAGTATCCTCTGGTTGCCCTCGAAGAGGTCAACGAAGGCAGCCTCTTCAGTCGCCTTTGGGATTACCTGGTTCTGCTGTTCCAACGCCTGCTTAGCTAACCCAGGCTTAGCTAGAGACAAATGAAACAGGCCCTGCATGTCAGGGCCTGTTTATTGGCATCGGCTCACGCCGCAAGTGCCACACTGAGAGTCAACCTATTTACGCCGTCATCGGCGTCAACCGCAGAGAGAAGAACATGTCCCTGAATACCAAATTTGATGAGCTCCTGGAATTTCCCTGCCAGTTCCCCTTCAAGGTTCTGGGGGTTGCGCACCCGGAGCTGGCCGACCAGGTTGTTGCCGTGTTGCAGCAACATGCACCTGGCGACTACTCACCGACGACTCGCCCCAGCGCCAAGGGTAACTATGTGTCCGTGACCGTGACCGTCACCGTCACCAGTAAGGAACACCTGGAGACCATGTATGTAGCCCTGGGTAAACTCGAGTTGGTACGCATGGTGTTGTAATCCCCCACGCTGGATTGGTAATTGCCAGGTGGCTGGTTATAATGGCGAACCAGATTCACAAAAAGGAAACAATTTTGCAGCAATTGCCACTCATAGTGCGTCATCTCGGCATTCGGCCCTATCTGGAAACCTGGCATGCAATGCAGGAGTTTACCGATACCCGAGATGCAACCACGCCCGATGAGATCTGGCTGCTGCAACACCAGCCCGTCTATACCCAGGGGCAAGCGGGTAAAGCCGAGCATCTACTGCACCAAACCGATATTCCTGTGGTGCAATCAGACCGTGGTGGCCAGATCACCTATCACGGTCCAGGGCAGCTGATTGCCTATCTGCTCATCGATGTCCGCCGCAAGGGCATTGGGATACGTCAGCTGGTCACCGCCATGGAACAGGCCGTCATCGGCTTGCTGGCGCAATCTGATATCCAAGCCTGTGCCAAAGCCGATGCCCCCGGAGTCTACGTCGATGGCGCCAAAATTGCCTCGTTGGGGCTACGCATTCGCCGTGGCTGTTCATTCCATGGCCTGGCACTAAATGTCGATCTGGATCTGACTCCTTTTTCCCACATCAATCCCTGTGGTTACGCTGGGCTGGCCATGACCAGAACAGCCTCCCTCGGTGGCCCGAGCCATGTGGCCGATGCCGCCCCCCTGCTGCTGGCTGAGTTGACGCGGCAGTTGGATTACACCACCTGGACCGAACTGACCGAGAGCTGAGCGATGAGCAAAATCGAACGAGTAGAAGCCGGCGTCAAACTGCGCGATGCCGACAAGATGGCCCTGATCCCGGTGAAGTTTATGCCGGATGCTGACGAGGCTCCGCTGACGAAACCCGACTGGATGCGCATTCGTCTGCCAGCAACCAGCGAGAAGATCCAGGCCGTCAAAAACATCATGCGCAAGAACAACTTGCATTCAGTCTGTGAAGAGGCCTCGTGTCCGAATATCTCCGAGTGCTTCAACCACGGCACGGCCACCTTCATGATTCTGGGCGCCATCTGCACTCGTCGTTGCCCATTCTGTGATGTCGCCCATGGCCGACCACTGGCTCCCGATGCCGAAGAGCCGCGCAAGTTGGCGCGCACCATCGCCGAGATGGGACTCAAATACGTGGTCATTACCTCGGTCGATCGCGATGACTTGCGTGATGGCGGAGCCCAACACTTCGCCGATTCGATCCAGGCCATCCGGGAGGAGTCACCCTCGACGCGAATCGAAACACTGACCCCCGACTTCCGTGGCCGCATGGAGATAGCGCTGCAGGTCTTCGCGAACAATCCACCCGATGTGTTTAACCACAATCTGGAGACAGCACCTCGCCTCTACCGCACCGTGCGACCCGGGGCCGACTATAAGTGGTCACTCGAGCTGTTGCGACGCTTCGGTGAACAACATCCGGGAGTACCAACCAAGTCCGGTTTGATGATGGGGCTCGGCGAAACCAACGAGGAGATCGTCGAGGTGCTCAAGGATCTGCGCGCCCACGGCGTCACCATGCTGACCCTGGGGCAATACCTGCAACCAAGCCGCCACCACCTGCCGGTCAAGCGCTATGTCCCCCCCCATGAGTTTGATGAACTCAAGGCCATAGCCCTGGATCTGGGATTTACCCACGCCGCATGTGGCCCGTTTGTCCGCTCCTCCTACCACGCCGATCTACAAGCCCAGGGCGTAGAGGTCAAATAGAGTCTGTCGCCGCTGAGCATGGTTTCCCGCCGCGACAGACCCCAAACAACTCAGTCTCACACGCATCGTAGGTGTCGAGACTGAGTCATCTCAAGCAACCCCCAAGTTAAGAGACGAGCGGATCGTTAGAGATCTGTTCCCGCGACAATTCGGATACCCGTCTGACGTTTGG